>JALGWB010000015.1 GCA_025774405.1 bacterium | reverse complement strand
AGCCGTACCCGCACTGTCTGTTCAACCCCCCCAGGAAACTTTATGTCCTGTGGTTGCTACTGATCCCCGCTTGCCAACTTGATCTCAAAGACAAGCCCACTATCATCAGGACACGAAGCATAGGTAACCTGAGGGTTCTTTTCCCAGAAGAATTGCCCTCCGCACTGAAGCGTCAGGACAAGTGGGAAGATAGCATCAAAAGCCGATGTACACATCCCTTCAGGCGTAAGCTCACCAATTATCCAGGAATCACCAACCTTGTGAAATCCCTGATTGCACCTGCCACTCCTTACAGTCGCGATGACTTTCTTCATGGGCACCTCCTTAAGCTTCCATGTCCTCTATATCGACTATCTCAGCCTCTTCGATGAAAGCTTTTGACTTCCACCTGCCGCGTCGAAAGACCATGGCCATGATCAGGGCCCTTCCTGTCCAATCAAGAAGTGTACCGTACCAGATACCCTTCAAGCCAAGTCCAAAGTATACGCCAAGTAGATAGACAAGAGGTAGTCTCAACGCAAATGTGCCAAAGAGGGCGACGAGCATTGGACTGCGTGTATCACCTGCACCTCGCAGGGCACCTGCAAATGTGAAGAGCATCCCAAAGGCTGGAAGCTCAAAGGCCCCGATTGTAAGACAGATAGTGGCAAGCTGCCGCACATCAACATCAGGCTTGAACATCCCTACTGCAAGATGCCGAAGGAGTATAAGGATCAATGTCATCGTGCCCATTGCCGCCAGTGCCATCTTCATCGTCATGTAGGCTCGATCTCTGGCTCCTGTCACATCACGGCGTCCTATGGCTTGCCCAACGAGTGTTGTTGCTGCGACTGTGAAGCCAAATCCAATTGTCAGCGATACCGATTCAAGCCGTAAGGCAATCTGGTTGGCTGCGAGTGCAACTGTACCAAGAGCACTCACAACACGCATGTAGAAGACAAAGCCTGTTCTCATTATCATGCGCTCAGCAGCAACCGGCCAGGCAAGCAATGCCAGGCGCCTGATTAAGTTCTTATCGATCTTGAGCGTACTGGAGCGCAACTTCATGGCAGAGAAACCGAGGCGGAGTCTGGCAAGCATTAGAACAGCATTGAGAGCGTAGCCAAAAAGGGTACCTATGGCAGCCCCCTTCACGCCAAGCTCGGGCAGTCCCCACCTTCCGAAGATGAGCCCAGCGCTCAGGACTATTTTGAATGCACTGGCAACCAGGGTGAAAAGCATAGGGGTTCGTGTGTCGCCAACGCCTTTCAGGATCCCTCCACCCACAAGGGCAAGCGCATAGAAAGGGGATGCGAGCATATTGATACGCATGTATACCACGCCAGCGTCCAGTACAACTCCATGAACACCCATGAGTTTCATAGCGGGTAGAGCGACTGCAACCCCCAAAGCCCCGGAGGCACAGCCAAGCATGAAAGCGAAGGTCAATGACTGACCAGCACAACGCTCAGCCAGCCTCGAATTCCTCGCACCCACAGCCTGGGCAACAGCTGTGGTCGAAGCAACTGCAACCGAATTGAATGCCTCATAGAAAACCCTGAAAACCGTAACCGATACGCCTACCCCTGCAATTATGCCGCTACCAAGGCGCGATAGGAAAAGTATGTCAGCGAAGACGATGCTTGTGATGATCAGAAACTCGACGCTTGCAGGCCAGGAGAGCCTGAAAACGGTTGCGCCCAGACCTCGCTCTTTAGGCTCCACTTGCTCTCAGCCGTTCCTGTTGTTCAACCGTGTACCACTCCTCGTCAGCCAGACTTCCATAAGCCGCAGCATACC
The DNA here is from genome assembly GCA_025774405.1 of bacterium. GTDB lineage: Bacteria > Arandabacterota > Arandabacteria > Arandabacterales > Arandabacteraceae > JALGWB01. The sequence goes on along the minus strand of JALGWB010000015.1, from coordinate 13,813 downwards.
TGTCGAGGTCTGTCTTAAGATCACCAAGGAGTCCCTCGGCACCCGGATGGGTGGGTCTTGCTCCAAATCTGGTGACTATCTCTCTCAAGATATGCGGATGGTCGATTATCATGCAAGGACGCAAGTAGTTCTCACAATATGGGATGCGTGCTCTTATGGCTTTGAAAAAGTCACTCTTGAGCACATCTATCAGCCTGGTCTGCTTAATGTTGTGGAGTGCAAAGTGAGTAAACACGCAAGGCTCCACATCGCCATTTGAGTTTATATGGAGATAGCTTCTGCCACCGGCAATACACCCACCAGTCAGGGGACCATCATTCCAGAAATCAGCAAGCAGCATCTTGTGCTCGCTCCTGAGCTGGAGGAGTCTGCGACGTCGATAGATGCGTTGTTCAGGAGTTGGCATAAGATCCATATTGGGCTTTCTTCCGACGGGCACATAGTTGAAGTACCATCCGATAAAGCAGCCCTTCTTTTCGTAGAAGTCAACGAACTCATCGCTCACGATGAAGCTGTTATTCTGGCGCGTAGCAGTTGCTGAGAATCCAAAGATGACACCATTTGAACGCAGAGCATCCATAGCTCTCATGATGGCTGCAAAAGCACCCTTACCCCTTCGCTCATCGGTTTCCTTCTCAAAACCTTCCACGCTTATGCATGGTACGACGTTGCCGAGGCGAGAAAGACGTTCGGCAGCCTTTTCGTCAATCAGGCTGCCATTGGTATAGACCTGGAAATAAACGTCATCCTGCTGCTCGAAGAGATCATAGATGTGTCGCCATGCGAAAGGTTCACCGCCAGAGATAACAATGAAGTAAGCACCCATGGTTTTGGCTTCATCGATTACCCGATTGACCGTGGCAAGATCGAGTTCCTGTTTGGCATAGCTTCCGGCATAGCAGCCATAGCACTTGAGATTGCATCGCATGGTCGGACTTATGACCAGCAGGTATGGCGGCCGGAAGCCATGCTGCTCTTTGAAGAGCTTTCGCCTTACATAGCCGACAACGAGGTAGTTGTAAAAGAAGTTCATCGCGGCCTTCTGGCGACAGTTCTCGCTTGCTTCAGAAAGTGCGCGCTTGCCGAGGACAAGCAATCTCTCCATGAAGTCCCGACCTTCGGGCCATGGAACCTCGGCAATCTTCCGGCGTGAGAACTTCAAAAGCGTTTCATCGGAGATAAGCGGAAGAATCTTCATGCCTGCTTTGACTGCACCCTTGGCGGTTAGCACGAACAAGCGGTCAGCGACTGTCATAGCCAACCCCCCTATTTGAGATTATACCACGACAGCCACCAGGAATGCAAAGTCGTCTGGTGGTCAAACTATGCCAAACTCCATATATTGTCAACACTTAACCTGCGATATGGTTCCCCGCCCCAAGGCGGATTACTCAGTGGGACAGGTTTCCAGCTCCCTCATGCCCAGATGGCTCTCCGCTGAAAGCCAGGTTGTGCCACCGAAGGCTTGACATTCGTAAGCCAGCATGGTTTCATGAGTGGTTGCAACCTAGTGATCTTTGGAATCCCAGGCAAACTAAATCCAGTAGGCAGGAGGGGATTTTTGTGAAAGATGCGCTCAAGAATGTGCTCGATAAGATAAGGCAGGCAGTCGATTATGCCGACGCGCGGCTGGTTACAACGAGAAGCGAGAAGATTCTCGTCAAGAATGGGGCAGTTGACTCGATCGCTGATGAGGTCTCCAGGGGTTTCGGCATAAGGGTCATAGTCGATGGTTGCTGGGGTTTCTCGAGTAGCTCAGTTCTTACCGAAGCCGAAGCTGCAAGGGTAGCACAGGAAGCCATTGAAATCGCCAGGGCAACAAAGCTGCTCAAGAAGTGGGATGTTGTGCTGAGCGAGGAAGAACCAAAGGTAGATACCTACGAGACCAGGATCATCAAGGATCCTTTTAGCGTCTCATTGGATGACAAGATCTCCATTCTGCTTGAAGCCGATCGCATCATGCGCAAGAACCGCATGATAAGAGTATCGGAAGGCTCCATGCAGTTCTATCGGATTGACAAGGTCTTCCTGAGCACCGAGGGTGCTGACATCGAACAGACCATAATCGAAAGTGGCGCCGGCATTGCTGCGACTGCCATTGGCAACGGTGATGTTCAGAAGCGGTCATATCCTGCATCGTGGGGTGATACAGCAACGCGGGGATTTGAATTCGTCCAGGAAATGAAACTTGTGGATAATGCTGAGAAGACAGCTGAAGAGGCTGCAGCCTTGCTTAAAGCGCCTGAGTGCCCAACCGGGGAGCTCGATCTTATAATCTGTGGCTCTCAGCTTGCCCTTCAGGTCCACGAGTCATGCGGTCATCCGACTGAACTCGATCGGGTTTTTGGCACCGAAGCAAGTTTTGCGGGCACTAGTTTCTTGACAGTTGAAAAGATGGGTAACTTCCGCTATGGCTCCGAGCATGTCTCGATCTTCCAGGATGCAACCTGCGAAGGTGGACTCGGCACCTTTGGCTACGATGATGAAGGTGTGCCGGCACAGCGCACACCAATTGTTGAAAAGGGAATCTTCGTTGGGTATTTGACCTCCCGCGAAACGGCTGCCAAACTGAATCGGAGAAGCAATGGTTGTATGCGTGCCGATGGATGGAACCGCATCCCGCTAATACGAATGACCAACATCAACCTGGAGCCAGGCGACTGGGAGCTTGAGCATCTCATAAGGGATACCAAAGACGGGCTTATGGTGGATTCCAATAAGAGCTGGAGCATTGATGATAAGCGCCTGAACTTCCAGTTTGGGACTGAGATTGCCTGGCGAATAAAGAATGGAAAGATTGAGGGGCTTGTCAAGAATGCAGTCTATACAGGCATAACGCCAGAGTTTTGGGCTTCATGCGATGCAGTTTGCAGCGCCAAGTACTGGCACATATGGGGTATCCCGAGCTGCGGTAAGGGTGAACCAATGCAAGTTGCCCATGTTGCACACGGAGCATCGCCGGCCAGGTTCCGAAAAGTGAGGGTAGGTGTATAAAATGCTAGGTGAACAGAGAGCTTTAGAGATCCTTAAGAAACTGCTTTCGATGGTTGAGGTTGAGCAGGCAGAAGCTGTCCTCCTAGGCAAGGCAAGTGGACTTACACGCTTCGCCAATTCAACCATTCATCAGAATGTCTATGAGAAGGACACGGTCATACTCCTGAGGGTTGCCAAGGGTAAGAAAATCGGTGTGGCAAGATCGAATCTCACCGATACCGAATCGCTTAAGCAGCTCGCGCGTCGTGCTGCAGAAATAGCTGACTCCCAGGTCCCCAATCCCAACTTTGAATCATTTGCTCACTCGCCGAGGGCCCCTGAGGTTGGGGCTTTCTACGAGGAAACGGCCAATTGCAACCCCACCCAACGTGCCGAGAATGTCAAGCTCGTGATTGCTGAAGCTGATAAGTTTGGTTTTCTTGCAGCAGGCTCCCATTCGACAACAGCCAATGAGATCGCCTACGCTAACTCGCTTGGAACAACTCAGTACCATCGCCATACCGCTGCTTATATGAATACAGTGATAATGTCGCCCACAAGCTCCGGCTACGCTGACTATTCCAGCCTCAATATCGCTGACTTCGATGCACGCAAGGTAGGCGAGAGAGCCACCAGGATATGTGCTGACAGCCAGAACCCTCGAGAGATCGAAGAAGGACGGTACGATGTCGTTGTCTCACCAGAAGCAGTTGATGAGATTATGAACTGGCTCTCTTACATCGGTTTCGGGGCTGAGAGCCTCCAGGAAGGACGCAGCTTCATGAGCGGTCGGCTTGGTGAGCGCATCATGGGGGAGAATATCTCAATCTGGGATGATGGTCTTGATCCCAAAGGAATTCCAATGCCATTCGACTTTGAAGGCGTACCCAAGCAGCGGATTGCCATTATCGAACGGGGTGTAGCCAAGAACGTGACTTATAGTATCATTACGGCTCATAAGGAAGGTAAACACTCGACGGGCCATGCTCTTCCACCAGGGGAGGAAATCGCCGCTTTGCCAACAAACGTCTTCTTCGGGACGGGCGAGCATACAGTTGATGAGATGATAGCCTCACTCAAGCGGGGGCTCCTCGTTACCCGTTTCCATTACATAAATGGTTTGCTTGATACTCGCCGAGCCCTCTTCACAGGGATGACCCGGGATGGCACATTCTATGTCGAGGACGGTAAGATCAAGTATCCGGTTAAGAATCTGCGATTCACCGATAGCATGCTTGAGGCTTTCTCAAAGGTAGAGATGATCTCAAAGGAGGCCAAACTCCAGCTCTCATCCTGGTATGGAGCCAATGTGGTACCGGCTCTTAAGATAAAAGATTTCAACTTCAGCGGTAAGACCGAATTCTAACTGCCCGCCAACCAGATTTGTTCTATAGGCTTGCTGCTGATTCCATAGATGCACTCGATGCGGCGCACCTTAACCCGCCCGCGACTCTTTTAAGTCCAATGCGGCACCTGCTTTCAAAGAAGGCATGCATCACGGGTTGAAACCTGCGCAAGTCGGATGCTGCCGGGGGAGGCCGGAACGGTAACTGCTATGCATACCTTTTTGGCTTGCGCGTGGGGTAGTTAAGTGGTAGCTTCACAAGTAAGCGTTATTTTGCTTCAGAGAGGTTGCGTGAAACGAGCGATCCACAAAGCAAGGAGGAGCTCCATGAGAAGGTCCACACTGGTGGTACTGGTAGCCGTCATAGTCTTCAGCATCAGCCTCATCACCATACCGGCATTCGCACATGAGGGTCAGAAAGGCACTGGAGAAATGAGTATGATGCAAAACGTGAACAAGATGATGGGCAAGTGCCACTCCATGATGAAAAAGACGGATACGATGATGCAGCAGAAAATGCAGGGTGCCTGCATGGGAATGGCTGGCATGAAGTCCATGGGCATGATCATGCACAACATGTCCCAGGATATGAAGACTATGCTTGAGAGTATGGATGCGATCAGCAATAATGAAGAACTGATGAAAGATAAGGTCATCGAGGAAAGCACGAGTAAGATGACTGAACACCTCCAGCAGATGACTGATGCCATGCAGAAAGCCATGATGAGCATGCAGCAGATGCTTGACCGTATGGAGGAGATGGAACCTTAGGATGGGTTTTGAAGCAGAGAAATTGAATACCCTCACCAGCCTTTGAAGCTGCGGAATAGCCAACCAGGGTTGAGCTGGAGGCCACAATGCTGCGTGATCCTGTATGCCACATGGAACTCAGCCCGGAGGCTGACCTTCAGAGTGTCACCTATGAGGGCAAGACTTACTACTTTTGTAGCTCCCACTGCAAGGAGGCTTTTCTCAATGATCCTGAAAGCTATATCAAAGCGCCTCAGGTCGAAAGAACTGATCACAGAAAGATAGTAATAGTCGGCGTTGGTCAGGTTGGCTCAACATTCGCTTTTGCTCTCCTGAATAGCGGCCTTGCTAACAGTATCGTTCTCATCGACCGCAACCGTGAGCTGGCAGATGGCCATGCCATGGACCTCAGCCATGGATTACCATTTGCTCATCCAACCACAGTCTATGCTGGCACATATCAAGATTGCAGGCGTGCCGACGTTGTCGTTGTGACAGCTGGAGTGGCTCAGAAGCCTGGTGAGACCAGGCTTGAGCTTGTCGAGCGAAATATCGAGATATTCAAGGATGTTATCCCCAAGATTGCCGCGCACGAGCCCCGGATCATCCTGGTCGTATCCAATCCCGTCGATGTTCTCACCCATGCAGCCATCAAGTTCTCCGGCTTCACCATGAATCGAGTATTCGGCTCAGGCACAACCCTCGATACCGCAAGATTCAGATACCTCATTGCCAATCATTGCAGTGTCGATCCCAGGAATGTCCATGCCTACATTATCGGTGAGCATGGGGATAGCGAGGTAGCGGTCTGGAGCCAGGTAAATATCGCTGGAGTCCCCCTTCTTGCTCACTGCCCAGGCTGCCAAAGCCCATGCACTGAAGATGAGAGGCGGGCAATCTTTGATCGTGTTCGTAAGGCCGCCTATGAGATAATAGAGAAGAAAGGGGCAACCAACTATGCGATAAGCCTGGCTTTGCTTCGCATCGTCGGTGCAATACTGCGTGATGAGAATAGTGTCCTTACCGTCTCGACCCTTGTCGATAACTACCACGGCGTTTCTGATGTATGCTTGAGCGTGCCGGCGATCGTAAATCGTAATGGTATCTCGAGGGTCATAGAGATCCGACTCGACGAGACTGAACTTGAGGGCTTCCGTCAGAGTGCCAGGATTCTCAAGGAAACAATCGCAGCAGTCAGCATCTAAGAGAGCCAATCGTATCTGAGGATTGAATGGAACGTCATCACAACCATGAACCCACAAAACATGCAAACCATATGAACCATAAAGCCTCGCCTGGTGTCGCACCAACCATGCACCATGGCCACCACATGCACATGGTCAGGGATTATAGACGCCGATTCTGGATCTGCCTCATCATCACGATTCCCATTCTTTTGCTCTCCCCCATGATTCAGCAAGTGCTCGGGCTGGGTGAGAGACTACGCTTCGGGGGCGATCTCTATGTGCTCTTCGGTCTCTCATCAGTGGTCTTCTTCTATGGCGGCTATCCATTCCTTAAAGGTTTTGCGTCGGAAACCAGGAAGCGCCATCCGGGCATGATGACCCTGATCAGCGTGGCTATCACCACAGCCTACGGCTATAGCTCCGCTGTGGTTTTCGGACTGAGCGGCAAGATCTTCTTCTGGGAACTGGTCACACTTGTCGACATCATGCTAATCGGACACTGGCTGGAAATGAAATCTTTGATGGGAGCATCCCGAGCCCTTGAGGAGCTTGCCAGACTCATGCCCTCAGATGCTCACAAGATCATGGAAGATGGGAGCCTCAGGGATGTCCCACTCAGCGAGCTCCGAGTTGGTGATAAGGTGATTGTACGTCCAGGTGAGAAGATCCCTGCAGATGGCAGAGTCATCGATGGTGAGACCTCGGTCAATGAGGCAATGCTCACTGGTGAATCGCGACCTGTTGAAAAGCATGTGGGTTCGACCGTGATCGGTGGTTCAATAAACGGTGAAGGCTCGGTAACTGTCGAGATCACCAAGACAGGCAAAGATTCTTTTCTCTCACAGGTAATAGAGCTCGTCCGCCAGGCACAGCAGTCGAGGTCCCGTACTCAGGATCTTGCCAATCGGGCAGCTCTCTGGCTGACAATAATAGCCCTTGGCGGTGGTGCACTTACTCTCGGAATCTGGCTTGCCATGCTCAAGGCTGATTTCGCCTTTGCTCTCGAACGCACGGTAACCGTAATGGTGATTACCTGTCCGCATGCACTTGGACTTGCCGTTCCACTTGTAGTAGCAGTCTCAACGGCAATAGCAGCCAGGAAGGGACTCTTGATAAGAGATAGAGCTGCTTTTGAGAGGGCACGCAATATCGAAGCAATAATCTTTGACAAGACAGGCACCCTGACTGAAGGGCGCTTTGGTGTCACCGATGTCATAACTCTCACCGACGGCATCAAGAACGATGATCTGCTGAAGCTTGCGGCAGCTGTTGAAGCTCACTCCGAGCATCCCATCGCCAAGGCAATTGCATCAGCCTATCCTGAAGTTGTTCCAGTCGAGCAGTTTCGAGCCATCCCAGGCAAGGGAGCTGAAGCAGTTGTCGATGGCAAGCTCGTAAGGATCGTGAGCCCGGGCTACTTAAAAGAAAAGTCAATCGAGCTCAAGGATAAGCGGGTGGAAGATCTCGCTGCAGAGGGCAAGACCGTTGTCTTTGTGATCATAGATGATACGGTAAGTGGTGTCATTGCCCTGGCCGACATTATTAGACCCGAATCCAGACAAGCCATCTCGCTTATGCGCCAGATGGGTATCAAGGTCATGATGCTGACGGGGGATAATGCCAAAGTGGCCCAGTGGGTCTCGCAGGAGCTCGGGCTTGATGAGTACTTTGCTGAAGTTCTGCCTGAGGAGAAAGCAGCTAAGGTGCGAAGTGTCCAGGAACGTGGCCTGACGGTGGCGATGACCGGCGACGGTGTGAATGATGCACCAGCTCTTGCTCAGGCGGATGTTGGAATAGCAATTGGTGCAGGTACGGATGTTGCAATAGAGACTGCTGACATCGTGCTTGTGAGAAGCAATCCACTCGATGCAGTTTCAATCATAGAGCTTGCGAGATCAACTTACAGGAAGATGGTTCAGAACCTTGCCTGGGCAACAGGTTACAATGCCGTTGCGATCCCGCTTGCTGCTGGCGTGCTTTATAAGTCTGGGATTCTTCTTAGCCCTGCCATTGGAGCCGTTCTCATGTCGCTCAGCACAGTCATCGTTGCAATAAACGCAAAACTCCTGCGAATAAGATGATTGAAACCTCAGCTACCCTGATAGCAACCCACCCTTGAAGTCAGTATCTCTTGATGGCACAATAGCAAGGGGTTGATTGTAACAACTGGGGCACGGGGTGACGAGTTCAGATAGAATTGTCCTGACAGGCAACTACGAGACACTGGAGCATGCTTTCATTGAGGAGATAAGGCGTCTCAGGAGGCTTGATCCATTTCAACCCATAATCGTAGTTGTAATCTCGCATCTTGTGGCTCTCTACCTTGCTCGACTCCTTGCGGAAAGGGGCATAGACCATATCAACATCCGCTTCTATACCCTCGATGACCTTGCCCTTGAGATATCAAGATCGCCGGACAAGACGGATGGTTGCCAGCTCATACCCGACTTTGCCGATCGAGCAGTCATCAACGCTGTCATGGATGATATCTCACCTAAATCCTATTTCAGGTCGGTGGCGCACTTTCGAGGCTTCTCGGGTGTGGTGCTTGCAACCATAGGTGATCTTAAAGACGCGTTTCTTGAGCCCAGGCAGGTCAAGGATGCAGCAACCACGCTCAGCGGACCGCTGGCGCGAAAGGTGCGTGACCTTGCAAGGATATGGAAGAACTATCAGAGAGTCTTAGCCAGCCAGGGCTGGTTTGATATGCGTGACGCCGCTCGCTCTGCAATAGAAGTGGCAGGCTCCTGGCAGCAACTCAACGAGGCTTTGCGCATCCTCATATATGGTTTCTACGATTTCAATCCCCTCCAGCGCCAACTTGTTGAGTCGCTTATGAGGTCGAAACCAACAACTTTGTTCTTCCCCTATGAACAAGACATTGCTTATACCTATGCCCTACCTGCAAAGAGGTGGCTCGCCGAGCTGGGGCTCAAGGAGGTTGCTCTCAAGCCCGTGCGAAGCAATTCAAGCAAAGAGATAATTCATCTGAGCCAGAACCTTTTCAATGTGACCAGGCCGTATAGCGGAAAGGAATCAGGCGTCACGTTAGTTTCTGCACCTGGTGAGGCAAGCGAAGCCCAGGAGACCCTGAGACTGCTTCTTGAGGAGTGTCTGTCCAGAGCAATCCCGCTTCATGATGTTGCCATTCTGCTGAGAAGGTCTCATCCCTACTCTTGCCTTTACTCAGATCTTCTTACCAAGGTCTCGCTTGAACCCTACCTACCGGCAGCCGAGACTCTCGCAGATACGCCCGCCGGCAAATGTGCTTTGCTCAGCCTCGAAGCCCTCGAGCACGACTATCTAAGGGAGAAGGTGATCGATCTTGCCAAGTTTGTTGAGCCTTACATCGAGGCCCGCGAGGGTGATACGAACCTCTGGGAGAGAGTCTCACTCGAGGCAGGCATCATAAGGGGCAAGACTGAGTGGACAGAGCGGCTTGCAAGGGTAGTCGATGCCGGGAGAGTCTCATCCTCTTCGGAGTCCAGAGATCAGGCTATTGCAGGAGACCTCCTGGGTTTCATCAAGCATCTCATCGAGCTGCTCGACAAGGTAGAAAAGGCAAAGAGCTGGAGCAGGAAAGCTCAAGCACTCTCGAGTGTGCTTGGCGAGCTCTTGGAACCAATCCAAAGCCAAAAGCCTACTACCAGGCTGTCTGAGGTCGTAAGACAGATAGAAGCACTCGGCAAGCTAGATGGGGTGAGCCAACCATCGCCGTCTGAGTTCAGGCTGGCCGTAGAAGAGGTGCTTACCTCAAGCCAGATGTCTATTGGTCGTTTCGGGCGTACAGGACCTGCTGTTATCAGCATCATGGCAGCAAGGGGTCTTACCTTTGATGCAGTTGTCATTCCGGGACTAACCGATGGTTACTTCCCAACCCATCCCAATGAAGACCCCATCCTTACGGATATTGACAGGATCGAGATAAATCGCATTCTAACAGGCACCGATAGCAACCCCCTGGTTCTCAAAACAACAAACCGCCTGGACGAGGAAAGACTGCTCTTCAAGATTGCAATCTCGTGTGCAAAGCAGACCCTCATTGTCTCCTATCCACGTCTTGACCCCTATTCGATGCGTGAACGCCTACCATCGCCTTTTATCTACGGAGTGGTTGGAACACTTGAGGGATGCAAGCCCACGCCTGAGACGCTTGCGACCTCAACCAGGGTTGTCCACATTCCCCTGTCAAGAATCGCACCTGATGACCCAGGGCTTTGTTTCTCGAAGATCGAATTCCAGACCTCACTTGCAATCTCATCCCTCTCCAAACGCCGAGTAGATGCACTTGTGGACTTTGTGGGAAAGACGACCACCCTGCCCAGGGCACTCGAGGCTGAATACCAGAGGTGGGGAACAAGGTCGCTAACTCCTTATGATGGTCTCCTAGTATCTGCCGCGGCTCGCAAGAAGCTGGCTGCCAATCACTCAGTCATCGGGCGAGCTATGTCAGTAACAGTGCTGCAGGACTATGCAAGATGTCCTCATGGGTACTTCCTCAGACACATCCTCGGGCTTGAGCCAATACCCGAACCGATTGATCTTGTTCGTATGGATCCTCGCCTCCGGGGTGAGCTCCTCCACTCCATACTCTATGACTTCTTCACCGAGCTTGCTCGAAAGCGTGGCAGACCGATAAGGCTTAAGCAATCCGACTGGAAGATCTTTGAATCCATAGCTCGAACCAGGTTTGAGGAATTCGAGATGACGCATCCTACCGGCTATCGAATGATTTGGGAGCTTCAGAAGTCTCAGATCTTCGAGCAGCTTGCGGTCATATTTGAGGAGATGCTTCTTGATAGATCCTACCTGCCGACCTACTTTGAACTCAGCTGGGGCTATGACGATGACACCGGTGACAGGCAAAGCTCATTTGGTGCGGTGAGCGTCAAGGTCGCCAAGAGGCTAATAAGGCTTCGCGGCAGAATAGACAGAATCGATGTCAGTGAGGATGGGGACTCGGCGCGCATCATAGACTACAAGACCGGTAAAGCACGAATAAAAGAGGACGCTTTTCATGGCGGACGCAATCTTCAGCTTCCCCTCTATATCATAGCCGGCGATGCTTTCTTCGCAAGCAGAGGAGAGAAGACAAGGATAGACTACGCAACCTATCTTCATGTCCTTGAAGACCCGAGCAAGCGCAACGTGGTTTTTCATGCGTTTACCCTCAAAGAAAGATGGAACCACCTCATGAAAATCCTCCAAACCATCACAGATGGTATCGAAAAAGGACACTTCTTCCAGTATCCAGATTACCACTGCACTTATTGTGACTACAAACGGATATGTGGAAATGCCCGCTTCTATCTTTTTGAGCGCAAGCAGGGCGATGAGCATCTCATAGACTTTTCGCGTATGCGGGATGAGGATTTCGAAGATGAAGTCCCAGGATGATTCAAAGAGTCGACGGCTAGCACAGACCGAGCTCGATGCTTCGCATATCGTCGAAGCAGCTGCTGGAACGGGTAAGACAACGCTTCTGATAGAGCGAATACTCAATCTAGTCACCCGCAAGGGTGCCGCTCCTCAGGAAATAGTTGCTATCACCTTCACCGAACGTGCAGCTGCTGAGCTCAAACTCAAACTTGAACAAGAGCTTGCCAGGCGCCTTGAGCGTGAACATGGGAAGCCAGCAGCTCTTAGAAATTGTCTTGAGAACCTGGAGCGAATGCACATTAGCACAATTCATGCCTTCTGCGCAAAACTCCTGCGACAACGAGCGATAGAGGCAGGAATCGACCCCGGCTTCGAGGTGGCTGACGAACTTCAAGCTTCGCTTTTGGCTCGTCAGGCCTGGGAGGATTTCCTAGGAAGGTGCATGGATCGGGATGATGAGGCATTGAGAAGAGCCCTTGAACTTGGAATAAGCATTGATGCAATTGAATCCCTCGCCTTTACGATGGCTGCCAACCGAGACATACTTGACCTGCTACCCACCGAAGTCGCCATTGAAAAAGACCTTGAACACCTCATCCGAAAACTTGAGAAAATCGTGACGGGCCATCGCCACGGTATCGTCGAACGCCTTGCCAGTCAATTGGCCACGCTCAAGCGTCTTAGCCAGGAAGAAGCCCAAATCTACATATTCAGGAAACTGTTCGTTCATCCCATAGATGGGGTCGACGATTCTGGTCTTGAACAGGAACTTGATGACCTGATCGAACTCCACCAGTCGCTGAGGGCTTCTATCGTTCATAACACCATATCGAGGCTGGCAAACACTCTCAAAGGATTTATTGATGAATATCAGCAAATCAAGAACAGGCAAGGTGTGGTCGATTTCCATGACCTTCTGCTCTTTGCACGTAATATGCTCAAGGACTCCAGTGAAGTCAGATCCTACTTCAGGGCCCATTACAGGTATCTGCTTGTTGACGAATTCCAGGACACCGATCCCCTGCAGGCCCAGGTTGTCTTTTACCTTACAGCTCGAAACGCAGGAATACGAGACGACTGGCATAAGATGCCCATTGAGCCCGGAAGGCTCTTTCTTGTTGGCGATCCCAAGCAGAGCATCTATCGATTCCGCCGGGCAGACATCGAGATGTATGCAACAGCAAAATCGGCATTGCCAGAGTCCAATCACTTCACGATCTCAAGAAACTTCCGCTGCGTACCATCGATAATTGAATTCGTAAATGCTATCTTTGAAGATCTTATCTTCAAACCCGATGACGGGGACTATCAACCTGAATACGTACCCCTTGTCGCAGGGCGTTCACCTGAAACCTATCATGAAAGACCCGGCGTCGTGCTCCTCTATCCTACGATCGTAGGCTTCTATGCCAATGCCCAAGAGCGGCGTCAAGCTGAGACAAGATGCATCGCCTCATTTATCCGCAAGATGGTTGATGAGGAGAGATGGACAGTGTGGGATAAGCACAGACAAGAGTTTCGACCAGTTCAATACAAGGACATTGCCATTCTTCTCAGAACACATACTCCACTCGGGATACTCGAGGACGCGCTGAGACTCTATGAGGTCGACTACAGGGTCGTCGGCGGTAAGCACTTCTACATAAGGCAAGAGGTTGAAGATCTGGTTGCGACTCTGCAGGCTATCGAGAACCCCTACGATAGTGTCGCTCTCGTAAGATCCCTTAAGTCGCCCTTTTTTGGGATCAGCGATGAAGATCTCTTTCTCTTTGATGGCAGGATCAACTATCTACAAGACGCCAAGGATACACCCCTTGAGAAACCATTTAGCCTGCTCCGCATCCTGCATGAGGCTCGAAATCAGTTGAGCTTCACTGAGCTTCTTGAGCGCCTGCTTGAAGAGACTGGTGCCCACATCGCCTACCTTCTCAAACCAAACGGTGAGCAGCGACTCGCAAACCTCAAGAAGATAGGAGAGATAGCAAGAGCCCTCCTTGATCGGGGAGTATGCACTTTCAGTGGCATTGTGGGCTATCTCACCGAGATGCAGCAGATCGAAGCTGAAGAAGGTGAAGCCCCGACGGTTGAGGGAAGCGATAACTTCGTCCGAATCCTCACAGTTCACAAGGCAAAGGGGCTGGAGTTTCCTATGGTGATCCTTTGCGATCTTGCTTCACGC
>JALGWB010000287.1 GCA_025774405.1 bacterium | reverse complement strand
GCTCGAGGAGACAGGACTCGGACGCTATCAGGATAAGTTGAACAAGAATCTGCTTGCAGCTACAAGAACTCCCGGGCTTGAAGATCTTCAGGCTGAGGCTGTTTCCGGGGATCACGGTCTTACTGTGGTTGAGAGGGCTCCTTACGGGGTGATATGCTCTATTACACCATCGACAAATCCTTCGGAGACTGTGATAAACAACGGGATAGGCATGGTTGCCGGAGGCAACTCTGTTGTTTTCAATCCTCATCCTTCAGCCAAACGAACAACCCAGCGGACAATTGAACTCCTCAACTCAGCGATTGTGAGTCAGGGTGGGCCACCGAATCTTCTGACTTCAGTCACTGAGCCAACAATCGAGACAGCTCAGCGGGCAATGCGTCATCCTGATACAAGGCTGGTTGTTGTCACAGGAGGTGGGGCTGTTGTCAGGGAGGCCATGAATTCTGGTAAAAAGGTGATAGCCGCTGGTCCTGGCAATCCACCTGTTGTCGTCGATGAGACAGCGGACATCGAAAGTGCTGCGCGACATATCGTTGATGGGGCATCTCTGGACAACAATATCGTTTGCGTCTGTGAGAAAGAGGTGCTTGCGGTAGAATCAATCGTGGACAAGCTCAAGTCCAGAATGCTTGCGTTTGGCGCTGTTGAGATCAAAGGTCGCGACATCGAAAAACTGGAGCGGCTGGTGATCAAGGAGAATCGGGGTCCTTCGCAGCATGCTGTCACCGAAAGACGATATGTGGGTAAGGATGCAGGTATGCTGCTTAAAGAGATAGGTATCAGCGGGCACGGCGATGCACGTCTTATCATCTGTGAAACACCTCTCAGCCATCCTTTTGTCTGGACTGAGCTACTCATGCCAATACTGGCAATCGTAAGGATAAGCAATGTCGATGAGGCAATTGAGCTCGCCAAGAAGGTTGAACACGGCTTTGGACATACGGCTGTCATGCACTCAACCAACATAACCAAGCTTTCGAAGATGGCAAGATTTATCAATACGACGATTTTCGTCAAGAACGGTCCGGCCTACGCTGGACTGGGATTTGGTGGGGAGGGCTACGCAAGCTTCACAATTGCGAGTCCGACTGGGGAAGGGCTTACCTCAGCACGCACCTTTACCAGAATGCGTCGGTGTGTGCTTGTTGACTATTTCAGGATCATCTGAGGTCACTTCTATTGATTGCAACTTTCCCGACATCAAAGAAGGAAATAGTTGACAGGATATTCAGGGCAGGTGTGGTTGGCGCTGGTGGAGCTGGCTTTCCTACCCATTTGAAAGCCACCGCTAAGGCAGACACAGTGATTGCTAACGGATGCGAATGTGAGCCCCTCATCCAATCCGATAGGTATGTTCTCACCGTGCACTTTGAAGAGGTGCTTGAGGGATTGCGGTTGATGATGATTGCAACAGGTGCTTCAAGGGGACTTGTAGCCATACGTGAAGGGCAGCAACTTGAAGCACTTGAGGATGCCGTAGGCAAGGACAGGTCGATTGAACTTATCCGGGTTCCAGACACATACCCGGCCGGTGACGAACACATTCTGGTCTATGAAGCAACTGGACGCATAGTCCCTCAGGGCGGAATCCCGCCTGATGTCGCTGTGGTTGTCTCCAATGTGAATACGTTGCTCAATGTAAGCCGTGCCATGAGCGGCGGCAGTGTAACAAAAAGAATACTATCGATATGTGGTGATATCGTGAAACCTTGCCTTACCGAAGCTCCTATCGGGATGGCTATCAATGACCTGCTGGAAGTTACTGGAAACAGGGTTGATCTTGAGCAAAAGGCAGTACTGATCTCAGGTGTGATGATGGGCGAACTATGCGATGATCCAACGAGACCAATCGACAAGCGAACAAGTGCGATTGTGATTTTGCCAAGGGACAATCGAGTTGTGATGGCCAAAGCATTACCTCTCGGGACAATGGTCAGAAGAGCTGCCTCAGTATGCTGTCAATGTCGTCTGTGCACGGAGTTATGCCCTCGTCACCTGATGGGTCACGCAATTTCGCCACATAGAATCATGCGTGCTGTTGCCTGGATGACTGATTACAAGGATGATCTGGCAGGCGCCTTGCTGTGTTCAGGTTGTGGTCTTTGTGGAATCTATGTTTGCCCGATGGGACTCTCGCCTGATAGGATAAGTTTCGCGGTAAGAACCAGGCTTTTGGAGCGAGGCATAAGAGCAGAACCTGCTGAGGCGAAGGCCAGACCGCTCAGAGCTTCAAGGCTCGTTCCCCATGAACGTATCCTGAGCCGTACCGGTGTTGGAAAATACGAGCAGGAGCTCGATTTCGTTGGAGTCCAGCGACCAGCGGTTGTGAGAATTCCATTAGGGCAGCATAGCGGCAAAGCAGCGGTTCCGAGGGTGAGGCCCGGAGATAAGGTTATTGAGGGTGACATCATTGGAGAACCTGAAGACCCTCGCTTCGGCGCTGTAGTGCACGCTTCGGTTAGTGGGGTCGTAGCAGCCGTTGACGATCATGTAACCATCGAGTCGAGATGAATCAAATTGAGGCAATAGGTCTTGTTGAGCTCAATAGTATTGCCGCGGGTGTTCAGACCGCTGATGAGATGATAAAGGTTGCCCCTGTTTTGCTGATCGCTGCAATGACCATCTGCCCAGGTAAGTATATTTCACTGGTTGGTGGTGAGGTCAGCGCGGTAGAATCTTCCGTCAAGCGAGGCAAGGAAGTTGGTGATGAATGGGTTGTTGACACCCTTTTCATCCCCAATGTCCACCCAGATGTATTTCCGGCAATAACCGGGACGGTAAGTGTAGGCGCTATCGAAGCCATTGGCATAATAGAGACTTTTTCAGTTGCCTCAGCTATAGTGGCCGGTGATGGTGCAGCTAAGGTTGCCAAGGTTCGACTGACTGAGCTCAGACTTGCCCAGGGATTGGCCGGTAAGTATTTCGTGGTGATGACCGGTCATGTAAGCGACGTTAGTGCGGGTGTTGAGGCGGGGGTGACACTGATCCGCGAAAGTGGTATGCTTGTTAAGTCGGTTGTGATACCTCGACCGCACCATGATCTCAAACAAAAGATGGATTAAGAGATGCACATAGGTAAGGTAATCGGAACGGTGGTTGCAACACGGAAGATTGAGCAGCTCAAGGGGGCGAAGCTGCTTG
>JALGWB010000286.1 GCA_025774405.1 bacterium | reverse complement strand
AGCATTGAACTCGTCCGGGGTGAAACGCCATCACCGGCTATGCTATCCTCTGTCATCGAGCCACGTCAAGATCAAAGGACCACAGGCCATGCAAAGCTCCCAAGACATCGAAAAACATGACTGAAACACGAATAATTGCGAACTATGGTTTAGTAAACTCAGGCAAGCCACTTTGGGCTTGACTTTAGGTGAATTGTCTGATAACCTCAACGCCTGGAGAGGAATCAGCAAGCCCCGATAAGTTGGTGCGTCCGGGTTATTTGTAGTTTCGGGGCTTCTGAGACGGATGCATGTCTGATATGCTCTGATACTTTTCGCTGTATTCCCCCCAAGGGGGTGGTGCCGCCTTCACTTCTCGCATACTTTGAACGTTGGCACATAAATTCCAGGATAGTTGACCGTAAGGGGGTGACCCGAAAGCCATGAAGCGATCAATTCTTTTCGTGACTTCAGTTCTGGCCGTGGCAACGTTGGTGGCAGCCGGAAGCACTCTGCAATCGCTTCTTTTCGAGAATTTCGAAGACATCTCCCCTCCCGATCTCCCACCGGGCTGGACGACCCTCAATGCCAATGGTGATCTGGGTATATGGGAGACCAGAAGCTACGGTGGTGTCAAGTGGGGCAGGCAATGCATAAGGTATATCGCTGATCCGACAAGTCCGGGACCTGCTGATGACTGGTTCTTTACATCAGGTGTTGACCTCGAGACGGGTGAAAACTACGTCCTCAGGTTTCAATATTGCTGTACTCAAGCAATCACTCCTGAAGCCATGTCAGTCTTTCTTGGCACTGGTCAGACTCCCGATTCAATGACGATCGGCATATGGAGCAATCCTTCGATCTCGAACACCGACTTTGTTGAAGCATCTGTGTCCTTTAGCGTGCTCTCAACAGCAACTTATTACATCGGGTTCCACGCTGAAAGTCCTCCGTATAGTGCCAGGCTCAAGGTCGATGACATCAACTTGCTCAGGGAGGATCCTTACCTGCTTCTTCGACTCGTACCTCTGAAAGCAATAAAGGGTGAACCGCTGACATATCAACCGGATGATTCGATCCAGGTGATGGTCTATCTTGAGAATGAAGGGACCGATACCTATGTGATAAATCAGAGGTTTGCTGTTGGTAGATGGCCCAGCGCTACCGAGATCGAGTTCGTTGCTATTCACGATGCAAGCGGCACCCAACTGCCTTGCATCAACATGTATGACAAGCTGCTTGGAGTGAGATCTGAGGATTTTGGAGATCTGGATCCTGGCGAGGTAGCTGGTAAGACTGTGACACTGTGGAATTGGCTCAAGTTCGACTCGCTCGGAACTCACTCAATCTGGGCACACTACCGCAACTACGCCGATCCAGGGTACCTCGGTGCCTGGAAGGGCGAGGCAATTTCTGACACAATCTCAATTGTTATTGAGTAGGAGGATAGCGCCATGAAGCTCAAGAGGTCACTCTGCCTCCTTGCTGTGCTCATCCTCATCTCAGCAGTAGCAGTTGCTGCTGGACCAACCAAGCAAGAGAGGCAGCATGCTCAAAACATGATCAACAATGGTAACGCTTTAAGAAGCCGCTTTGAGCAAGAAAGGGAGGAGTTCATCAAGGCTGGAAACAAGTGGCTTAAGAATCCAACCGAAGAAAACAAGCAGGCAGCTCTTAAAGAGATGGACGAGATGGATGCTGCCGAGGCTCGTCTCAAGGCCAATCGTGACTCGACTATTGCCTATGTTGATTCTGTCTTCGGAATAGACAAGCCTGCAGGTACTGATGTTCAGTACGACCCCGAATGCACCGACTACGGCTATACCTCAGAGAGGTGCTTTGTACGGCTCTGTGAACCTGCTTTTGAATCTCCTGATATCCTGGCCTCCACCAAGATTCATGAATACGAGCATGTCAAACAGAAAAAGGCAGGCAGGTGGGGTCCTGGCAATACTCCTCAGGCATGCACTTTCAGATTCCATGAGCTTGAGTTCGATGCCTATGAAGCAGAGATGGATGCTGATTTTGGTGGCAAGACATCGTTGCCCCTTGATGAGAAGCTTGAGATACTCAGGCGCAAGCTCGAGCATCTTCGAGGTATGTTACGCGATCTGGCTGCTCAGTTCGAAGGGGACAAGGTTCACAGGAGCCTGCGAGGTAAGACACTCGAAAAGGCTGTAACGATTGCAAATGACGCCGATTATAGCCAGTATGTATACGGCCATTTTGAGGATCAGTATGGTTGGGTAATCTCACCACCTGCTTTTGAGATGTTTCTTGAAGGTGAACAGGAAACGACCTTCACCATTCTCGTTGAGATTCCTCCAACATCTGAGCTCGGAATAGGCAACGAGATTATGTGCTATGCCTACAGTGGCATGGGGGATTTGAAGGAACGCATGGCAATTCTTCAGGCTGACTCTGCCAAGGCGCTCTTCTATGTAAATGTCATTCCATCAGTTGATGTCGTACCTGGTGAGGATGTTGCTGGCTTTGCCGGAGATGATGTCGATTTCTACTTCACCATAGTAAATGAAGGAGATTTCCCGGATAGCTTCAACGTTTATCTCACAAGCTCACTCGGATGGGCACTCAGTCCCACCAGCTGGACAATCTCACTTGGTCCTGGTGAGTCCATTGATATCATCAGTACAGTCTCAATCCCTCCCGAACCCGGCTTTACAACTGATGTGATCTACTGCACGGCAACATCGCTTACCGATGTGGCACAGACCGATAGCAGCTGGCTGAGCGCTATGGTTGATGTCGCAGCTGGCATTGATATCGATGGTAGATTTGACTTTGAGCTGATGCAGAACACACCCAATCCGTTCAGGGGGAGCACAATAATTCGCTTCTCACTGCCAACAGCCGCGCAGGTTGATCTAAGGATCTTCGATGTCAGGGGAAGGCTTGTAAGAACGCTCTTAAGCGGCCAATCCGGCATGATGGCTCCTAGCATCCACTCCAAACTCTGGGATGGACTGGATAATAACGGGCAACCGGTTGCAAGCGGTGTCTATTACTACCGATTGCAATCAGGCAAAGAAGTTGCAACGAGAAAGCTGGTAATCCTGAGGTAAGGATGGCGCTACCTGGAGGGGAAGGCTCACCTTCCCCTCCTCACCGCTGGATTCTCTTTAGCCTTCGGCCTGCTACGCTTTCCGGATCTTTCGGTCGATCCTTATGTA
>JALGWB010000014.1 GCA_025774405.1 bacterium | reverse complement strand
GGCTCTGCCTTGCCGAGAAGGAAATCCCACGCATGCTTATTGTCAGCGGGACCAATCTCAACATTTAGATTATCAATCGATCCATAGTTTTCTTCTATGAATATCAGTGTCTTCTCCATTGTATCCTTCAAGAGCTGCCAGTAGCCTTCCTCCGAATCAGTCTCAAAGTCACATGTGTAGGAGAATGATTTCACGGGTGGCAGTTCCTTAAGAATTGAAATGACTATATGTCCATGAGGTGCAATCGAAAGGTGGTATCCGAGTAGTAGATCGCCTCTCCTCAGCTCTCTTATCTCTGCGATACCGGCGTCTTTTGCATCACCCCAACCACCCGTTTTTTCAACCATATACTGGAGAAATGCCTGTCCTGCAGTCAATGCCTCCTCACCTGTCACCAGCGAGGCAGTACAGGCGATTGGAAGTGCCAAAGGTAAGATTAGACAGCTAACGATAAGGACTCGCATGAAACCCCCTTCTGTCCTGGTACCACCTGGTACCAGTGGTATCTTACCATACCTGATCACGCCGGTCAAGCGAGGTCTAATTCCATGTGGGGAATGGGTGGTAGTGATACGAACCCGGCATCAAGCAATCATTTGGCAGAGCACCTCGAGACGTTCGATGCCGTGATCTACGGTGACTATTGCGCCACCTACTTGCGGATGATGGTGCCTTCGGGACGATCCTCAAGATGGTAGCCCATGCTGGCAAGCTGCGTCCGGATACTGTCAGCTGTTGCCCAATCTTTGGCCTTGCGTGCCTTCGCACGTTCCTCAACCAGCTCCCGGACATCCTGTGGCAGCTCCTCCAGCCGAATTATCTCACCACCCAGGCTTTTGAAAAGACCAAGTACACCACCAAGTTCCTTGATCTTCTCAAGTCCCCTTGCGAGCACGAGCTTCTTGCCACTGGTCTCCGGTGCACTGATATAAAGATTTATCTCACGGGCGATTTCAAAGATCTGGGCAATCGCCCCAGCCGAGTTGAAGTCGTCGTCCATAGCTTGACGAAAGAGGTCTTCCCTGTGACATATGCGTTTCCAGAATTCAGCATCCTTGCCAGTTAAGTCCTCAACCGAGCCTTTGGGCTTATAGTCACCAAGATAGGCTTCGACTGACCTGAATGTATTCGCCATCCTTCCAACTGCAGCCCGCGATTCGGCCAGCCGCTCACGACTGAATTCCATTGGGCTTCGATAGTGCGAGCTCAAAAGGTAGAACCTTATCACATCAGGCTCAAACTCGCTCACGATATCCTCGATTGCAAAGAAGTGACCTGTGGACTTTGACATCTTCTCTCCGACAAGATTGAGCAGCCCATTGTGAGTCCAGTAATTCACAAATTTCTTGCCAGTGGCTCCCTCGGATTGCGCTATCTCGTTCTCATGATGTGGGAAGATGAGATCTTCCCCACCGGCATGGATGTCAATGGTCTCCCCAAGATATTTCATTGACATAACCGAGCACTCTATTGACCAGCCCGGTCTGCCCTTGCCCCACGGACTTTCCCAATATGGTTCGCCTTCCTTTGCACCTTTCCACAGGACGAAGTCAAGGGGGCTCCGTTTGTGCTCGCCAACCTCTACACGTGCTCCTGCCTGGAGATCTTCGAGATTCTTCTTCGAGAGCTTCCCATAACTCGGGAACTTGCTTATTTCAAAGTAAACATCGCCACCTGCCTCATAGGCGAGGCCTTTCGAGAACAGGACTCCAATCATCTCTATTATTTCCTTGATGTGCTCGGTTGCCTTCGGATGAACTGTTGCTCGCTTTATGTTTAGCATGTCAGCGTATTTGAAATACTCCTTGATATTGCGTTCGGCGATTACCTGATAGTCAACTCCCTCAGCATTGGCACGCGCGATTATCTTGTCATCGATGTCCGTGAAGTTCTGTATGTAAGTAACCTCATAGCCCCTGTACTCAAGATAGCGCCTTATCATATCGCCACAGACAAAGGCAAGCATGTGCCCCACATGCGGTCTATCCTGGACAGTCATGCCACACATATAAATCCCAACATGCCCTTGCTTGACAGGAATGAATTCCTTCTTCTCAGCATCAAAGGTATCGTAGATCACCAGGCCCACGTCTTTCTTGACACCTCCTCAAGCACCATCTTGAATTCCTTAAGTCTTTTGGCATCCAAAGCTTCACCAGCCTTACCACCCTCCCGCAGATAGCTGCTAACAATGAAGCCATCGGCAAGTTTGAGAAATTTCTCCGCATTGGCTGGCGTGACACCACTTCCGACAAGTAACGGAACCTTCATGTTATTCTCTTCGAGCACCGTTCGCACGCGCTTTAGGTCTTCCCCGTCAGGCGGACTTCCAGTTCGACGACCAGTGATGATGAGACAATCGGCTCTGCCTCGCTCAGCAACATCAAGCGCATCATCGCAGATGTCAGTCTCGCCGATCCTATACGCATGCTTCACCATCACATCGGCAAGGATAAGGATTTCAGGGTTGAGAGCTTGCCTCCGACGATGGACCTCGCCCGGCCTTCCCTCAATCAGACCCTCGGTAGCTATGTATGCCCCGACCAGAACATTGAGGCGGACAAAGCGGCAACCGCTCGTAGCTGCCACCGCAAGTGCAGCATCGAAGTCGTTCCGCAGGACATTCACACCGACCGGAACATTGACCGATTGAACGATTTCTCGCGCAACGATAGCCATTGAAGCTACGGTCTCGGCAGGAGTCCCTTCCTTCAGGAAAGGCATGTCGCCAAAGTTCTCAACTATCAGCCCATTGAATCCTGCAGCCTCAAGCATGGTTGCCTCGGCAATGGCACGTCTGGCAACAGAATCGAAATCCCCTGTAAAGCCCGGACTCCCGGGAAGGGGCACGAGATGGATAACTCCAATTGCAACCCTGGGCTGACCGAAAACCTTCCTGAATTGTTCCATCGGCAATCTAGAGCGATGCTACCTTCTTCTTGTCGAGTACCTTTATAACTTCTGTCACCAGTCTGACTGCATTGTCGTAGTCATCACGATGGATTATGCCCGTGTGACTATGGATGTACCTTGTGGCAACACCAATCACAATGGATGGAACACCTGCCCTGTTGAGATGGATCCTACCGGTGTCAGTACCACCTCTGGCAATTGAGGCAAGGTGGAAGGGGATTCGCTTTTTCTTTGCCACTTCAAGTACGAGATCAAGCAGATTCCTGTTGGGTATCATCGTCCGATCGTAAACCAATATGGCTGGACCTGAACCGAGAGCCTCGACCTCATCTGTCCCAAAGCCTGGGGTGTCATGGGCGATCGAGACCTCGAGCGCAAAAGCGACATCTGGATCGACAACAGCGGCGCTTGTTTGTGCGCCGCGCAAACCAACCTCTTCCTGAACAGTCCCCACACCGTAAACTGTATTGGGATGTTTCATTCTCGAAAGATTCCTTATCACTTCAATCATGATGGCACAGCCTATACGATCATCCCATGCCTTTGCCAGGTAAGTCTTCGGATTCGCCATGATCTGGAAAGGGCTCCATGGTATGATAGGATCACCAACCCTTATACCCAGCCTTTTCTCAACATCAAACTTGCGTGTTGCCCCGACATCAATATGCATATCATTTATGTCAATCACCTTGCGCCGCTCTTCATCCTTAAGCTCATGTGGGGGTTTTGACCCAACAACACCTATCACATCCCCTCTACGCGCCTTGATGATGACACGATGACCGAGAATAACGTGGCTCCACCATCCACCCACGGGGATGAATTTCAAGAATCCCTCCTTGGTAATCTGCTTTACGATAAAGCCGACCTCATCCATGTGGGCAGCCAGCATCACCTTCGGAGCCGACGATGAGCCCTCCTTCCGGCAGATAATGCTCCCCAATCGATCATAGGTAATTGTTGCAAGTGGCTTGAGGTGCTTCTCAATTACCTTTGCAACTTCTTTCTCAAAACCTGAAATCCCATTCACCTCCGTAAGATCCTTCATCAACTGCTGTGTTGCATCCATCGCCCTAACCCCCGTGCTTTGGTTCAATCGCTGTTGTTCTACCTATGGCGCTAGCCACAATCTGATCAACAAGCTCAGCAAACGAGATCCCGACAGCCTCGGCAGACATCGGTACAAGACTGGTCTCGGTCATTCCAGGAATTGTATTGACTTCAAGAAAATAAGGCTCACCATCATTGCTCAGCCGCAGGTCCACCCTGCCAAAATCGCTGCAACCAAGGATGGTATATGCTTTCAAAGCATCACTCTGGATCCTCATTGCAACTTTCTCATCAATGGGAGCAGGGCAGTGGTAGGTCGTCATGCCCCTGGTATACTTTCGGGTGTAATCATAGAAACCCTGCTTTGGTCTAATCTCGATTATCGGTAACGCCTGCTTGCCAAGAATGGGAACACTCAACTCCCGCCCCTCGATGTACCTTTCCACCACCACCCTCGCCGAATAGTTTCGAGCCAGGTCTATTGCATTCTCAAGATCGTCAGCCCCCTTGATGATCGAGACGCCAATTGTTGAGCCCTGATCAGCCGGCTTCACCACAACCGGAAAGCCGCCGATCCTCTGGATAACCCCAAGCGTACCATCCATGTCCCAATCATGTGCTGAAACCGAAAACCAGGGCGGTGTGCTTATCCTGTGATATTCGAAAAAGATCTTGGTAGCAATTTTGTCCATGCATAGAGCGCTTGAGCGGACCCCGGAACCTGTGTAGGGAACCCCAGCAAGATTAAGCAACGCCTGGATTGTCCCATCCTCGCCACAACCACCATGAAGAGCTATGAAGACAACATCGATTGAATCCGTGACCTGCTCGAGCAGATCTGAAATGTCTCTTCCCTGGTCAGGATTGAGATCATATTCGACAACTTCGTGTCCTTTTGATTTCAAACCCTGGGCAACCGATCTTCCACTATTGAGCGAAACCTCCCTTTCGCTAGAGGTGCCACCCATAAGAACAAGAATCCTCATGGTAACCTCCTTGCTGTCTTCCCCTCAGTCTGACGAAAAAGGAAGATCGATTCTAACAAAAACCGATTGCCGGGCTCAGCCTAAAGCTGATTCCTGCCAGATAGTACCCATCTCAAACCAACGGCTTCCGCTAAAGGTCAACAAGAGCAACCGCGTAGGCTTCAATCGCCTTTTGCTCACCAACAGGACCAAGCCCCTCAGCAGTTTTGGCTTTGACAGATATCTTATCGCCGCTCAGCTCAAGCACTTCGCCGAGCTTCTGTCTCATGCTATCAATATATGTGGCGAGTTTGGGAGCCTCGGCGACCACCGTGCAATCGATGTGCTCAATCCTTCCCATCTTTGCCACAAGCCTGCGAACCTCGGAAAGTAGCTCCACGCTCGATATGCCTTTGTATTTTGGATCGCCATCGGGGAAGTGCTTTCCGATATCGCCCTCGGTACATGCACCCAGCAAAGCATCGATGATCGCATGGATGAGTACATCACCGTCACTGTGCCCAGCAAGCCCCTTATCATGAGGAATCTCGACCCCCCCAATGACAAGCTTTCTGCTCTCCTCGAGCCTATGAATGTCATAGCCCATGCCGACCTTGAGCAAGCCTTAGCGCCTCCTTGAACGTTGCCGCTGCGTCCTGGGACGCCTTCTGCGGTGCCTGGGCTTCGACGCTGACAACCTGGCGCGATTTTCCTGTTTAAGAAAATATTCGAAAACCGGCAGATCCTCAGGCGAGGTTATCTTGAAATTGCTATAACTCCCGACCGCAACTGTCACCTTTGCACCATATTTCTCCACGAGGCATGCATCATCAGTCGCAAGAAATCCTTCCTGAGCTGCACGTTTGTGGGCTTCAAAGATCAGATCGTGACGAAAACATTGTGGCGTCTGCGCAAGCCAGAGGAGACGCCTGTCAAGTGTACCTACAATCTCACCACTTTCGACCTGCTTAACAGTGTCTCTGGCAGGCACCCCCGTGATTGCAGCTCCAGTTTTACGAGCAGCATCGATAACCCTCTTTATGAGAAGATCAGTCACCAGCGGTCTTACTGCATCGTGGATAACAACAAAGGTGGTCTTTGGATCAAGAGCCTTAAGCCCGTTAAAAACCGATTGCTGACGGGTCTCGCCGCCACCTACAACTGCACGCACCTTCTTAAGACCGTAGGCTTCAACCACCTCTTCCTTTGTCCACTCGATTGAGTCACGTGGAACAACCGCAACAATGTGATTGACGGCCTCAGAAACCTCGAAGACTTCCAGTGTATAAGCAATGATGGGCTTTCCACCCACTTTGGTAAACTGTTTCCTGCCGCTTCCACCCATCCTCCGCCCTTCGCCTGCTCCTACAATCACTGCACCTACCATTTTGCTCTCTCCAGATCATTTTCACCCGAACCTATTTCCTATTTCACCTTTGAAAAGATCATCCTGCCAACTGCTGTCTGGAGGACACTGGTTATGACTACGGTCACTGTCCTGTTGAGCAGCTGGCTACCACCATCGACAACCACCATTGTGCCGTCATCGAGATAGCCGACCCCCTGATCAGGCTCCTTACCTCGTTTCATCACGCGAACGCTTAGCTCCTCGCCGGGCAATACAACTGGCTTGAGGGCATTGGCGAGTTCATTGACATTGAGCACCATTATTCCGTGAAGCTGTGCCACCTTGTTGAGATTGAAATCATTGGTTATGATCTTGGCATGACGATGGCGTGCCAGCTTGACGAGCTTGGCATCAACCTCAGTCTCACCAGGTGGATCGAAGTCATCAATGATAACGAGCAGATCCTTCCTGAGCTGCATCCTTCTTAGGACATCGAGCCCTCGCCGACCTCGATTCCGCTTGATAGGATCTGGCGAATCCGCAATCTGCTGGAGCTCATCGAGCACAAACTTGGGTATTACGATTTTACCCTCGATGAAGTGACTTTCACAGATGTCGGCTATGCGGCCATCGATGATCACACTCGTGTCAAGCACTTTGGGCACGCCTTCTTCCCCATGGTGCCAGCTGGCGAGCCGAAGCTCACCACGTTTCCTGATGCCAACAACGGCACCCATGTAGCCCAATACGAGGGCGATAACGACAATGACAAAATAACGATGCTGATAATCACGTATAGCCGGGATCTGAAAGATCACCCAGCCAAGCAGAATCGCAACAATCAGCCCCAGTATCAGCCCCACTACCCCTGCAAGGATTTCCCTGCCCGAACGCCCCTGGAGTTTGATCTCCCCGAAGATTATGCTTGAGGCAAGTCCAAACCCGACTGCAAGCCCTGCGATGGGATGCCAGCCCTGCGACCTGAAGAAATAATAACCCGCAAGACTGAATAGAGCTAACAAGACTGCCCGAATTATTAACACCGCCGTTCCTCCCCCGGACCACCCTCATCTAGAATATCTCAAGCTTAATATAACGCTCAGGGTGTTCCTTGATATCCTCAATTAGTAAGTTAAGATTCTCAAGCGTTGCGTCCAGCTGTTCGTAAAGTTTTTTCTCCTTTATGAGCATTCCGAGGCTGCCTTCACCACGCTCGATGCTGTCGGCAATCTGTCGCAAGGTCACAGTCAAGGAATCAAAGCGCTGTGCAGCCCGTGAGAATCTTTCGATGCCTTCCTTTATTTGATCCTTCCGGCTACCAATCACTTCATTCAGCCCTTGAGAAGCCTGCCTCATGTTTTCGGCTGTCTCAGCTATATCAGCACGGGTTTCTCTCAAGAGACTGACTATCTCCTTAAGCATCGCATCAAGATTTGCCAGACTCTGTCCCAACCCTTTGTTATCCTGTCCACTTCCAATTGCTTGTTTGAGAGCGGCAGCAGCGGCTTTCATATCGACCATTACCTCACCCATCCCCGCAACGACCTCCGGCAGTCCAGCCTTGTAGATACCCTCAATGCTTGACCCGGCTTTAAGCACGTCACCGGTCTTGCCAGGCAATATGTGGATATACTTCTCACCCATCAGCCCGATGCTCCGGATCTCGACGGTGCAGTCTTCCCTGAGGACCACTCCTGCCTGGATAAGCAGATCCGTTCTTACGCGTCCACCTTCAAGTGTTATACTCCCAACCTTGCCAAGCTCAAGCCCGGAGACATCGACGGGATCGCCCACTTCAAGCCCACCTACCTCATCGAAATAGACTGTGTAGGTCTCCCAGTTTCGGTTCAGCCTTACCTCCCCAAGCCACATTATGCCCACAACCAGAATGACGGCACCCAGGATCACAGCTATTCCGACCTGGATCTCTGTTCTGCGTGCTGTAGCAGTCATCGATCTACTCCTCATAAATGGGGATCGGACCTTCAGCTCTACCCTCGACAAACTGACGAACAACCTCGTTGTCAGTTGCCTTGACTTCTTCAGGTGTACCCTCAAAAACGATTCGGCCACCATAGAGCATCGCCAGCCTGTCACCTATTTTCATGGCACTGTTCATGTCATGAGTTACCGCAATTGATGTAATCTGAAGTGTTGCCTGCAGACGCCTTATCAACTGATTTATCACATCAGCCATGATTGGATCGAGCCCTGTTGTCGGCTCGTCATAGAGGATGACAGGTGGATCCATCGCAATCGCTCTCGCCAGCCCAACGCGCTTTTTCATCCCGCCGCTGAGCTCTGATGGGCGAAGATCGTCAACCTGACTTAGACCAACGAGCTCAAGTTTTTCTCGTGCTATCCTTCGCACCTGCTCCTCACTGAGATCCGTATGTTCCAGCAACCCAAGCCCCACGTTTTCCCAAACAGAGAGGGAATCAAAAAGCGCTGAGCCTTGAAAGAGCATTCCGAAACGCTTTCTGAACTCAATGAGCTCTTCACCGCCTAAGGCTGTAACTTCAATACCATCAACAACGATTCGCCCGGCATCAGGCTTCATCAGTCCAATTATATGCTTTAGCAAGACGCTCTTGCCACAACCACTTCGGCCCATGACCACAACTGTCTCACCCCGATTGACACGCAGGTTGACACCCTTGAGTACCTGATTCTCACCGAAACTCTTGGTGAGATCTGTAATCTCTATCATGACGTCGTTCATCAGCCGGCAAAAACCCCCCTGAAAAGCAATGAGGCAAGCACATAGTCAGTTATGAGAACAAGCAAGCATGATGAAACGACAGCTCTGGTTGTTGCCAGACCGACTCCTTCGGCACCGCCATCGGTTTTGAGTCCATGGTGTGAACCCATCATCGCTATTATTATTCCGAAGAAGACAGCCTTTATCAGCCCGCTGAAGATGTCGAGACCGCCAAGGAATAGCTTCAGACTTGTGAAATAGACATGCGTGTTGATGCCCAATCCTACAAGCGCGACTATATAGCCTCCCATTATGGCTATGAAATCTGCGAAGATCGTGATTATGGGGAGCATAATGACACCTGCAATCAATCTTGGTGTGACCAGATAGCGGATTGGATCGATCGCAAGCGTCTCGAGGGCGTCTATCTGCTCAGTGACTTTCATGGTGCCGAGCTCGGCTGCAATCGATGCTCCGACTCGACCCCCAACGACTAGTGCTGTGAGGACAGGCCCAAGCTCAATCACAACCGACTTACCAATGACACTTCCCAGATAGCGTAATGGCACATAGTTCTGAAACTGATATGCAGCTTGAACGGCGGCAACGCCACCTGTAAACACCGACGTTACCAGCACAAGTGGAATCGAACCCACGCCCATCTTGAGCATCTGCTCAACCACAAGATGCTTTTGCCTGACTGCTTTGGGTATGCGCTTAACAGCCACACACAGGAGAATGAAGACAGCGCCAACCTCAGCAACCGAGTAGCTGACGCTTTTGCCAATGTATCCGACTAGGTTCATGTGGCGGTCACTCGGTATCGATACGGGACTTGTCTTCGAAGCGTGTGTACTCCTGGAAGAAGAGAAGCTCAACCTTGCCAGTAGGTCCATTTCGTTGTTTGCCGATTATCACTTCGGCATGACGCTTCTCCTCGAGCTGCTCCTGGTCAATCATGTCCGGTTCCATCTCATCCTTGTGCTTGTAAAAGGCTGACCTGTAGATGAACAATACAACATCGGCATCCTGTTCGATTGCTCCTGATTCTCTCAGATCTGAAAGGATTGGCCGCTTCTCTTTACGCTCACGCTGTTCAACTGCCCTTGAAAGCTGCGAAAGGGCAACAACTGGAATGTTCAGCTCCTTGGCAAGTGCCTTCAACGATCTCGATATATGTGATATCTCCTGCTGCCTGTTCTCAGCCTTTCCATGACCTCTTACGAGCTGCATATAGTCAACGATCACGAGTCCCAGATCAACTTCGGATTTGAGCCTTCGTGTCTTAGCTCTCATCTCCAGCACGCTGAGATCCGGACTATCGTCGATAAAGATGGGAGCATCGTGCAGGATACCAGCAGCCGTTGTCAGCCTTCCCCAATCCTGCTTGCTGACATAGCCACGGCGCACGCTTTCTGACTTGACCCTCGCCTCAGAGCAAAGCATACGAAGCATAAGCTGTTCCTTGGTCATCTCGAGACTGAAGATAGCAACGGGGATCTTATGGCGTATGGCCACGTGGGCAGCTATGTTCAATGCAAATGCCGTCTTCCCCATCGAAGGTCTTCCAGCCACAACGATGAACTCACCGCGTTGCAAGCCACTGGTTTTGGTATCGAGATCCTTAAAGCCGGTCTCCAAGCCGGTCACATACCTTTTCTGCTGATAGAGCTGCTCAACCGTTTCGAAACTATCCTTGACAATATCCTGCATTGCAACAAAGCCCTGCCTGAGTTTCGAATCCGATATGGAGAATATCTTTCGCTCAGCCCGGTCAATGAGCTCGCTGACCTCCATCTGCCCATCATAGGCATCACGAATGATTTGGGTTGAGGCGTCGATGAGCTTCCGCAGGGTTGATTTTTCAAGCACTATCTTGGCGTGGTGTTCAATGTTCGCCGATGTTGCGACGCTACTCAAGAGATTCTCAAGGTATACAGCTCCGCCAAGTGCCTCAAGTTCACCTCTTTTCCTGAGTTCCTCGGTAAGTGTAATTAGATCGACAGCTTCATTGCGGTCATAGATGGATATGATGCAGCTGAAAATCTTGGCATGCTGGCTGAGATAGAAACATGATTCATCAAGTATCTCAAGAGCCTTGGCAATCGCATCTCTGTCGAGCATCATTGCGCCGAGGACTGCCATCTCAGCATCTATTGCTTGTGGTGGAATCTGATCAGCGCTAGCTCTTACTTGCGCCATTATTCATCACTCCCTGTATTGGTAGTCCCAGGAATTGCATTATCTGTTTTACATCCTCCCAAACAAGTTTCTTGATCATTGGCTTGCGTAGGCAAGCGGCAGGATGAAATGTCGGCATCACAGGAATGCCAAGATACTCATGAAACTTACCTCGCAAGGAGGTTATGCCTGCACGTTTTCCCGTCAGGGTCTGGGCTGCCACTGATCCCAGGGCACAGATAATCTCGGGCTTGATTATTTCAATTTGCCTTTCCAGATAGGGAAGGCATTCGACTATCTCATCGAGCTCGGGATTACGATTGCCCGGGGGACGACACTTAACTACGTTGGCAATATAGACTTCATCACGAGACAATCCCATTGCTCTGATTATCCTGGTAAGCAGCATCCCTGCCTTGCCAACAAAGGGGCGTCCCTGAAGATCTTCATCCCTCCCAGGGCCTTCACCGACAAACATCAATCTCGCCCTCGGGTTTCCCTCGCCAAAGACAGGGTTGGTTCTGGTCTTGTGCAGATCACACCTTTTGCAACTGTCAACCATCTGACTGAGACTCTCAAGTGGAGGCCTGGAATCGGCGTTTGACTCCGGAAGGTATATCTCAGTGATACCACAGGCCTCCATGAGGCTTAGCAGATTACACAGCTCCTTTTTCAGATCTGCATTATTTCCACTCATTGCTGGTCCCCAATCCATTGTGCTTAGTCGATCGAACTGAGCTGAGCAGCCACTTTATCGAGAATCTTGCGAGCCAGTTCACGCTTTGTCATAAGGGGTATCTCCTCGACCTTGCCGTGCTTATCTATGAGATAGCCCCTATTGGTGTCGCTGCCAAAGGCCGCTCCCTCGGCAAGCGGATTGTTGACCATTAGATAATCAAGCCCCTTGGCAGCAAGTTTGGCTTTACCACGTTCAATCTCATCTTCAGTCTCGACTGCAAATCCGACAATCACCCGACGTCCCTTATCAGCTGAGATCTCAGCCAGGATGTCAGGGTTGGGTTCGAGCTCAAGCCTGAGGCCTCGGCTTCTCGGTAGTTTGCCATCAAATACCTGCCTGGGTTTGAAATCGCAGACCGCTGCAGCCATAATCAGGCAATCAACATCCTGCCATTCTTGAAGGATTGCAGTTCTCATCTCTTGAGCTGTTTCGACTTCGACAACCTTCACACTACACGGATACGCTACCGATATTGGACCCGTGACCAGTACCGTCTCGGCACCTCTTGATGATGCTTCGGCAGCGAGGGAAACCGCCATCTTGCCACTTGATCTGTTGGAGATGAATCTAACGGCGTCGATCGCTTCAAGTGTTGGCCCACCACTCACGACCACTTTCCTGCCCTTAAGATCCAGTGTCCTCCTTACGACCTCCTTTATGATCTCAACGATCTTCTCAGAAGATGCAAGCCGTCCCTTCCCTTCTTGACCGCATGCCAGCCATCCAGTTTCAGGTTCAACGATGTGGCATCCCCTCTGCCTGAGCTTTGCCAGATTCTCCTGAACAGCAGTGCTGAGATACATCGCCTCGTTCATGGCAGGTGCAACAATCAGGGGGACTTTGCTTGAAAGCACCACTGTTGTAAGCAGGTCATCACAGATGCCATTTGCGATTTTGCCAATCACATTGGCAGTTGCAGGCACGATAGCTATCACATCATGTTGGGTGGCAATCTCGATATGTATCGGGCGTTTTGTGCCAGATTCGAAGAGATCGACTCTAACTTCGTTGCCTGTTAAGCCGCGGAAGGTGGCCTCACCAATCAGGTGGCTTGCATGCTGAGTCATCACGACCGAAACTTCAGCACCAGCCTTAACAAGTAAGCTCACAACCTCGGCTGCCTTATAGGCTGCGATTGAACCTGTTACACCTATCAATACTCTCATTTCGGAGATCTTCGACGCCTGGTCTTTGGTTTGGGTTTTGGTTTTGGCTCCTCGACCTCGTATTCGACCCTCCCCTCAACAAAATTCTCCACCGCTCTTGGTATTGGCTTCTCGTCATCACCAAGGTAGACGCCAGGAACAGCATTGAGCCGTCTGGCTTCCTTTGACATGGCGACAACGGCCTCGTAGAGGCTTGAAGCCCGTTTGAGGAGTTGTTCCCTATCGATCACAGGTTGCTCGTCTTTGTCGGTGTTTCTCAAGTCTTCACCTCCCTCTCATCAAGACCAATAAGCTGACGCCAGGTGATTCCCTCGAGAATGCGCTTCTGTTTCAATCGCTCGGCTGTGACTATGCCATGCATCCTTGCGACTGCCTCATCCACTGTGTCATTGACCACGACATAATCATAACTTGTGATGAATTCCATCTCACTGAGTGCATTCTCGAGACGCAATCTCAAAGCATCTTCAGTCTCGCTACCCCGCTTGCGCAATCTTTCCTCAAGAACTTTGAAAGTCGGTGGAACAACGAAGATTGAGACGCTTTCTGGATAGGATTCCATTATCTGGACACCACCCTGAACATCGATATCAAGCAGAATACTTATCCCGCGCTCAAGCTGTTCATCGAGCCACTTTTTGGGTGTCCCGTAATAGTGACCGTGGACAAGAGCCCACTCGGCAAGCTGCTGTTCAGTTTTCATTCGTTCAAACTCATCAGGCTTCACAAAGAAATAGTCCTTGCCATCTATCTCGTTCGATCTCGGTGGACGGGTGGTTGCGGAAATTGAGAAAGCCAGGTGGGTGTCCATCTTCAAGAGCCCGTGGCAAAGCGTTGTCTTGCCCACGCCGGATGGTCCTGAAACAACAATTGGGAATGATACTATGCGTGGCTTGTTCATCTCATACTCCGCTGACTTTCTCAAGCCGCTGAGTTATTGTCTCTGCACCGATGGCAGAAAGCACTACATGGTCACTGTCCATCACTATTATAGAACGCGTTCGGCGACCCTGGGTTGCATCAACAAGCTTCCCAGCCTTGCGAGCATGATCTTTGAGTCTCCGGATTGGTGAGGATCCTGGGGTGATAATAGCAACGATTCTATGACTGGCGACAACATTGCCGAAGCCTATATTGATAAGATGACCTTTCAAGGTGTCACCCCCATTACTCGATATTCTGCACCTGTTCTCTGATCTTCTCCAATTCTTCCTTTATCAATACGACATTGCTCGACACCGTTGCATCAGCTGCCTTAGCGCCCATCGTATTGACCTCTCTTGCCATTTCCTGAAGCAGGAAATTTAACTTTCGTCCAACTACACCTCCCTCGATTAGATAGCGTTTGAAATTCTCGAGATGAACCCGATAGCGAACGCACTCCTCCGTAAAATCAGAACGCTCTGCAAAAAGCACGACCTCCTGGGCAAGCAGGGCTTCATCACAGTTGCTCTGATCACATATCTCAGCAAGCCTTGTCTTCAGCCGCTGGCGAAGCTCATCGACTCGCTGGGGTAGCCGACTTTCTATGTTTTCAAGGTATGCCAGGGTTGCATCCATACGGCTTGCTATGTCGCCTGCTATTGCCTCACCTTCCCGCTCCTTCATCTCCATGAGATCATCCAGAGCAATCGAAAGTGCCTCCATGACAAAGGGCAAGGCTTCGGCTGGTTCCCATTCCTCAGCTTCACGTTTGAAAAGGTCAGGCAACATGGCGAAAGTTTGAAGATCTACCTCACCAGGGAGGCCATAGCGTTGCTTGAGATTTTGAAAAAGTGAATAGTAGCGATCTGCAACTTCCTCGTCGAGTTTGATGCTCTCCCCAAGTCCTTCGGACTCATCCCAACCTATATTTGCAATGATCCTGCCCCTTGAGATTCTTGTGTGGATCATGTTCTTTACTTCTGACTCCAGTGGGGTCAAGAACCTGGGAAGCTTCATTGTGATTTCGAGGAACCGATTGTTAAAAGACCTTAACTCAACAGTGATTCT
This sequence comes from bacterium, assembly GCA_025774405.1. Taxonomy (GTDB): domain Bacteria; phylum Arandabacterota; class Arandabacteria; order Arandabacterales; family Arandabacteraceae; genus JALGWB01. The sequence goes on along the minus strand of JALGWB010000014.1, from coordinate 711 downwards.
CACCCCCTTCTCTTCGATTTCGCCCCGACCATACCCTGTCATGCTGCGGATCAACTTCGCATCCCTCGAATTGCCTTTTCTGTAGTTATCCAAAGGAGGGACTACTGAGCGCCCCACCCCGCATCCCAATTTTAATTGAGAATAAACCCAAAATGAAGTGCTGTCAATCAAATCGATTGCGAGACAGATCCAGCAGTTGACACGTTGCCTCGAGAAGGGCATAATGATCTCGACGATGCTCGAATGTCCCGATAACCAGCTCAACACACCGTGAAGATTACGTTGCCACTTGCCAGATAACCGGTAGTCACCTGGGCACAAGCAGTTGAACGGGGGTGAGAGATCATGCCTCAGTCCCGACAAAATGCAGTTGCAATACGATCGACAGCGGGCGTAGATATAGAAGTAATTCGAGAGCTTTTTGAGGAATATGCAACCTCCCTCGGTATCGACCTTTCTTTCCAGTCTTTTGCGAAGGAACTTGCTGATCTGCCTGGCGACTATGCACCCCCGGATGGTAGCTTGCTCGTTGCTTATGTGGGCTCAAGCTTGGCTGGTTGTGTTGGTCTCAGGAAGTTCGAGGAAGGAATCTGTGAGATGAAGCGACTTTACGTCCGTCCCCAATTCAGGCGTAAAGGGATTGGGAGAAAACTCGCAGAGGCAATCATCAATGAAGCACGTAGAATGGGATATCGGCGGATGAGGCTCGAT
>JALGWB010000285.1 GCA_025774405.1 bacterium | reverse complement strand
TCATCGATAAAGAGAACGCCACCCTCCGGCAGATTGGTCAATATACCCGCAAGATCACCAGGTCTTTCTATCACAGGACCTGAAGTCGATAGCATACTGACACCCATCTCATTTGCGATGATGGTTGCCAGAGTTGTCTTGCCGAGTCCAGGTGGACCATAAAAGAGAACATGATCGAGGGGCTCCCCCCGCATCTTCGCTGCCTGGATGAATATTCTGAGATTCTCTTTTAGCTTTTCATGCCCGATGAACTCATCGAATGACTTAGGCCTCAGGCTACGATCGAATTCCTTCTCATCATCTGCAACCTGGGGACTGGTGATCCGTGGTGGACCACCCAGGCGCTCCTGACGCTTTCGTTTAGGTGTATCTGAGCGCACCTCTTATCAGCTCCTCCATGTCGAGTTCTCTTTCAGCCTCACTTATGCATTTCTCAACTGCCTTCCTGGCAGAGGGCCTTGGGAATCCAAGCGAAACCAATGCCTGCACAGCCTCGGCGACCATACCCTGCATTCCAATCTTCCTTGTGCCAACACCGATTCTTATCCGCTCATCGGCTATCCTGCCCTTAAGCTCGACAATCAGTCGCTGTGCCGTCTTCCTGCCAATGCCGGAGATGGCGGTTAGCAAATCCACCTGTTCGGTTACAATTGCTTCGCAGAAATCATCAACACTTACGCCTGATAAAATAGTCAAGGCAGACCTCGGACCAATACCCGAAACCGAAATCAACATCTGGAAGAGTTTTCGCTCTTCAAGGGTGGCAAAGCCGAAGAGAGTATGACTATCCTCCCGCACGTGGAAATATGTGTAAATCTTAACCTCGGATCCGACTTCCCCAATGGCATCATAGCTCGACAACGGGACCAGGATCTCGTAGCCCACCCCTGCACTTTCAACAACAATTTTCGCTGGAGACTTCTCAACAAGAGTGCCTCTTACGTAGGATATCAATTGGTGACTCCCTATCAAGTTTACGCTTATGAACGTGGCACAAGGCTACTGCAAGCGCATCTGCCTCGTCCTCAGAGGGCATCTCGGTCAGCCTCAGCAATGCTGTAACCATGAACTTGACTTGCTCCTTAGAAGCTATGCCGCTGCCAACGATAGCCTGTTTAACCTCACCAGGCGAGTATTCAGCTACAACGGCATTGTAATTCGCAGCGACCAGTAAGGCAACCCCTCTCACATGCCCCATCCTGAGAGCCACTCGCGCATTCTTGTTTACGAAAACGTCCTCAACAGCTATCTCGTTTGGATGAAACTTCGTGACTATATCCTGAAGCCCATGGTAAATCAGCTTCAATCGTTCATGGAAGGGGAACTTCGATGGCACTGCAAGTGCGCCACTTGCGCGCAGTATGACCCTGTCGCCAACGCTTTCGATTACGGCGTAGCCTGTGCGTCTTGTGCCCGGGTCAATGCCAAGGACAACCATCTATTCCTTACCCATCTTTTCCATTATCTCATCAGGTACATCAAAGTTGGCATAGACCTTCTGCACATCATCATGATCCTCAAGAGCATCCATGAGTCTGAGGATTTGCTCGGCGTGCTTGCCCTCCAGGCGGATTACAGTCTGGGGATTCCTGGTAAGTTGAGCACTCGAGAATTCTATGTTGCGTTCCTTGAGAACCTGCTTGACCTTCTCAAGATCAGCTGGTGCAGTAACCACTTCGTAATACATATTCTCATCTCTGACGTCTTCAGCGCCGGCCTCCAACGCGGCAGCCATCAACTCGTCTTCGGTTATTTTTTCCTTATCGACAACTATTGAGCCTTTGAGATCGAACATCCAGGAGACACACCCAACCTCGCCGAGATGTCCCCCATGTTTACTGAGGATGTGGCGTATCTCAGAAGTGGTCCGGTTCTTGTTATCAGTTAAAGCCTCAAGCAGAATCGCAACACCTTGCGGCCCATAGCCCTCAAGCGTATGTTCCTCGTAGTGCACGCCCGGGAGCTCACCTGTTCCACGTCTTATCGCCTTGTCGATGTTTGCCTGAGGCATGTTGTTTGCCCTGGCATTCTCTATTGCTGTTCTCAGCCGCGGATTAGCCTCAGGATCGCCGCCACCTGCTCGTGCAGCAACAACCAGCTCTCGGATGAGTTTGGTAAAGAGCTTGCCGCGCTCCTGGTCAACCTTACCCTTCTTCCGCTTGATCGTACTCCATTTCGAATGCCCAGACATGACTTCTCACCCCTTCTGCATCTATAGATAGCATAACCCAGGTGCCAATTCAAACGAAATGTGAGTTTGCAGGCAGCAGAGACCGGATTGATGACCCCGCCGGTTCCTCTGGAGAATTCCGGCTGTGTTGTTCAATACGATATGTACCTGTGCCTATTGGACTATACACATGATTACGCAACAATGAAGGTGAGAGTCCACAATGTTGATACCCAATCGTGGAGTCAGTGGGAGAATGTTGATGGATCCCTCCGGTCCGGCTGCGAACATGTCTGGGATATCGACAAACAAGATGATGTTTCAAGTTTCTATTCAGCCGACGATGACTCCATACAGTTTGCCTGGGACTTGATAGATGGATCCTATCCAGGTGATGCCTCCTGGGGCAAACACAGGAGCACTGACCTCATCATAGACAATGTTTCAGTAGGCTTCTATGATCTTAACCCCACAGTTTTCCAGATGCCTGCTTGGGCCATGCTTCAAGACACCTTTCATGAGACGCTACCACTGTTTAACTCTTTCTTCAATGTTTATGATCCAGATACCTTGTCATACTATGCAGGACCTCCGTATAATCCCCTGCCAGCGGAACATCAGCTTTACCTGCTTGTCACGGATAAGCACAATGTCAACGACGTCAGGCCTTACGGTTCTATCGATGGGGGAGTTACTTGGTTGTATGTTACCATGGACAAGCAGTGGGACTACGATCCTGAGCATCCCGAGCTTGGTGGTCTATATACTGGCACGTTCTATCCAACTGACTTCAGCCTTGGCACGTGGCAGAACGGCACCGAGCTCTGCTATGCTATCTGGAGCGAGGATGGTTCAGGTAATTGGGAGTGCTTCCCTCGATCGGCCGATCCGTCCCACCCCGACCATACAGGTACGCGTGAGGATTACTTCACCGTCTCGATCATGCCGTTGTTGGCAGAGAGCGTTGATGTTCCCAAGATTCTGCTGGTCGACGGTTACGGCAGACGTAACTATGACTATGCACCGTGTATGGCAGCG
>JALGWB010000284.1 GCA_025774405.1 bacterium | reverse complement strand
TATTGAGCAGGAGGCACCCCTGGGTCTTGCTCATGCCGTCAAAATAGCCCGGGACTACATAGGTGATCGGAGGTTCGTAGTCTATCTCGGTGACAACTTGATAATTGATGGTATCAAGAGTTTTGTGAAGAAGTTCGAAACGAACAAGCCCAACAGCCAGATCCTGCTTGCCCATGTTCCAAACCCTCAAAACTTCGGTGTTGCAGAGCTTGATGGTGAGCGGGTTGTCAGACTTGTGGAGAAACCCAAGCGTCCCAAGACTGATCTTGCCCTTGTTGGTGTCTATATGTTTGATGAAAACATCTTTGAGGCATGTGAGGCCATAAAGCCTTCATGGCGAGGTGAACTTGAGATAACGGATGCCATTCAGTATCTGATCGACAAAGGCTACAACGTGCAGTTTCAGATAATAAGCGGATGGTGGAAGGATACCGGCAAACTTGATGATATGCTTGAGGCTAACCGCATGTTGCTCGAGCGTATTGAACCAAGGATTGAAGGTCACATCGATGAAAGATCAAGGATCGATGGTCGTGTCGTACTTGAAGATGGCTCGAGCATCGAGAATTCCGTCCTTCGTGGTCCTCTGATAATCGGGGCTGGATCGAAGATAGTTGATTCCTATATTGGTCCTTTCACGTCAATCAACTATTCCTGTGAGATAAGGGGAAGCGAAATAGAGCACAGTATCATCCTTGAAAACAGCAGGATAGCTAATGTCAGCGGTCGTATCGAAAGCAGTCTTGTTGGCAAGAATGTCGTGATCGAGAAACATAGCCAGCTGCCAAAAGCCTACAAGTTCATGGTTGGTGATAATAGCAGAATCGAGCTTCTCTGATGGATGATCGGTTGAAGGTGATGATAACGGGTGCCAGGGGTATGCTCGGAAGGGACCTTTGCAGCGTACTCGAGGCGGACTATGACATCTATGGTTTTGATATCGAGGATTTCGATGTTGTTGAGGAATCCACGACACTGCGGAGGACGCTGGAGGTAAGTCCCGATGTGATCTTTCATCTTGCCGCCTATACTGATGTCGATGGCAGTGAGGTGGAACAGCAGAGAGCCTTTAATGTCAATGCAATTGGTACCAGAAATATGGCGCAGGCGGCCCGCAATGCAGCAGCCTATTTGATCTATCTCAGCACAGACTATGTCTTCGATGGCAACAAGACCCAACCCTATGACGAAAACGATGAACCCAACCCGGTTAACTACTATGGATTGACCAAATTCTATGGAGAGCTATATGTCAGAGAGTTGACCCTTCATCATCTCGTCGTAAGGACATCATGGTTGTTCGGTCCGAATGGGAAGAATTTCATAGATACCATACTTGCAAAGGCTGAGACCGATGGGTATCTTCGGGTCGTTAGCGATCAGCAGGGCTGCCCTACTTACACTCTCCATCTGGCAAGGGCACTGCGTGATGTCATGGAGCGGCGCTTGGAAGGGGTCATCCATCTCACCAACTCAGGGTCAACCACGTGGTATGATCTCGCTGTCTTTGCAGTTGAGTCAGCAGGCATTGATGCCGATATTGAGCCTGTCTCCAGTCAAGAATATCCGACAAAAGCCAGGCGCCCGGCCTACTCTGTGCTTTCGAGCACACTTGTTGGTGCAAATCGAATAGCAGCCCTTCCGCACTGGCAGGAAGGGGTAAAGCATCATCTGAGAAGGAAGAATCGACTCAAGAAGGAGTGAGCTCAGTGCCGGGTCTATCGTGGATAAGGAATTCGCTTGGCCTTGCAAGTGAGGTTTTCTCGGAGACCGCTAGCAGGTGTGGTGAGAACATACTTGAGGCCTCGGTTTTGGTTACAGAATGCTTGAAGCGCGGTGGCAAGATACTACTCTGTGGTAATGGTGGCAGCGCTGCAGACGCTCAACACATCGCAGCTGAGATGACGGTGAAGATGAAGCAGGTGCGCTCGCCACTTGCCGCAGTCGCTCTCACAACCAATTCATCACTCCTTACAGCTCAAGCCAATGATCTTGGCTTTGAGACAGTTTTCTCAAGGCAAGTCGAATCACTTGGTTCCCAAGGGGATGTCCTCATTGCAATCAGTACAAGCGGAAAGTCTCCGAATATCATTGAGGCGGTCAAGGTAGCAAAGCAGATGGATATAAAGGTCATCGGTCTTACTGGATTCGATGGTGGTGATCTTGGGCCTCTTAGCGATGTTGCGATTATCGTGCCTTCGAGTGATGTTCCGCGAATTCAGGAAGTCCATATAGCGATTGGTCACATCCTTTGTGAATTTGCCGAAACCCTGATTTTCGGGAGTTAGCGAATTTTGACATAGTGATCATATCGAGGGGCACGTGTTGCGTGAGGTAACAAAAGAAACGGAGAACGGGTTATGAAAAACTATCTCTTGATCGTCTTCAGTGTTATCCTGGGGGTAGCGGGTCAGCTTTCGCTAAAGTATGGGGTCGGGATAGCTTCGGATCAGTCGTCTTCAAGAATCGTTCAATCTCTCGACCCTCGTGCAATACTGAGTTTCTTGCAGGCAGCAGCCTCGAACAAGTTTGTCATTCTCGGTTTCCTTTTCTATCTGATAAGCGCTGCCAGCTGGCTGGTAATTCTCTCGAGGGTTGACTTGAGCCTTGCCTATCCCTTAATCAGTATCGGCTACATTATAATAGTGCTGCTGTCCAAGTATATCTTCGATGAACCCGTTACCGGCCTGAGAATCGCTGGCACATTGCTTGTTTGTGGGGGAGTGTTTCTGCTGTTGAGGTCATAGAGGTGAGTAGACCTGTATTGATAGGTATTGCTGGAGGAACGGGGTCGGGTAAGACCACAGTTGCTACTCTGGTTAAAGCACGTTTCGGTGACGAGAAGGTCATAATCATCCATCACGACTCGTACTATCGCGATCGAAGTGATATCACTCCTGAAGAAAGGGAGAGATTAAACTATGACCACCCATCTGCCTTTGAAAACAGTCTACTTGTTGAACACCTCAAGCGATTGCTGAGTCGTCAGCCTATCGAGATGCCAATCTACGACTATTCCACTCACACGAGACTGGCCCAGACAAGGCTGATACGCCCTGCTGAGATAATCCTCCTGGAGGGGATCCTTGTGCTGGAGGATGAGCGCCTGAGGTCCTTGATGGACATAAAGATCTATATCGAAACCGACGCTGATGAGAGGTTCATTCGCAGATTCCTCAGAGATGTCAAGGAACGGAAGCGAACACCTG
>JALGWB010000283.1 GCA_025774405.1 bacterium | reverse complement strand
CAGGATGATCTTCTGCACATTGGAGACGATGACGTTGTAGGCCGAGCCGGGCAGGACAGTCAGCTCGGCCCCTGAGTCGGCCAGGTAGTGGAACTTGAGGTTGGTGTTCAGGAAATTGACGTACTCGCCGGGCATAATGCGTGCTCGATCCAGTTCTTGGATCTCGCGCAGGGACTCGATAATGGTCAGGTCCGGACAGAAGACCAGGGCATTCCTGGCGAAGCGGGGGTCGTCGGGGTGCTTCCACGAGAGGACAAACTCGTATAAGATCATCGTCGCCACCAGGATGGTCTTGCCGGTGCCCATCGCCAGGGAGTAGATGGCGTTGGGATAGTCCACGCCCATCAGCGTCTCTTCGATGGCGTCGATCCGGGCTTTGGCAGCCTTGAGTCGCTCCAGTTCCTCGGCGGTCAGCTCCAGGGCCGATTTGCCCTCGATGTCGCCCAGGAGTACCTCGCGGTAGAGCTGCTGGGTGGTGGGGTTGCCGCGCACCTCCTTGAGGTAGATGTAGAGTTCCAGGGCATCCACCTGGGGTGGCCGCAGCCATTCGACCCGCCGGATGTGGCGCAGGATGTTCTGCGTCTCCGGCAGCAATGCCTGGTAGAAGGGCGTGCTGGTGAAGTGGCGCAGTTTGTCCTCGCTGCGGCCCGCGCCGCTGTAGCGCAGGGTGGGATCATCAGGTTCGGGGCGTTGGGCGGTGAAGTCGGCCCAGAGGAATGTCTGAAACATGTCTTTACTTTCCACTCAGCCGTTTTGCGTCAGCCTCGCGTACCTTCTCAGGTATCGCTGGTACACCATTCCTGTCGAAAGCGCGGCGTGGCGTTGAGACATATCCTCGATGTAAGGGATGTCGTGGCGACATATCATTACTGAAACTGCACTGTATCAAGGATAGCTTTGATCAACGGCCCGGGATCGTAAGCGGGCTGCCCGAGTCTTATCATATAGCGTGCGAAACGAGTAGCCAATTCTGCTGCCATCTCGCGATTCAGGCATACAACTCTCTGTTCAGTCAACTGCCCGGCTTCTTCAATTCCATAGGGTTCAATTTGAAGCTTCAGGAAATCGATCACACCGCCATTGAAGTCGGCAAAAGGTGGAAGGAAAAAGTATCGTCCTGATGGATTCTCCCAGTCCTGCCGCATCAGTTTTAGCAGTCTCTCTCTGGCCTTCTCCTCCCCTTTTTTCTTTCCTTGTGAGTCCCGTATTGCCTTGACCTGATCCAATACTGTCTGATGCTCTGACATATATGTATTGAGATCATGGCACAATGCTAGAAGTATCATATCTGTCTTGGGACCCATCCCAGGGCGCGTCACCAGATCACAGCTCGGAGAAAGGACGACCAGAAGCTTGCCTTCAATCTCAAGGATATCTCCAACGGCAAGAGAGTCCCTCGGAGTATCAAAGATGTATATCTCACCATGGTGAATTGGCACCTCCCCCCCAGCGCCAACATAATCGGGTGTAAATGCAAGCACATCGTAGAATAGCGTGGCAGCTATTCGGCCAGCGATCCTCTGAAGTACGGTTGGGTCTCCCACTTCTATGTATTGCCAGTATCTGGAAACATGGTTCCACATAGTTTGCTGCAACGCGGTCCGCAGGGCAGAACTCAGAAACCCTGCCTCTGAAAAGAAGCTGAACACTTCTTTCTGATTCCACTCTACAATCTTCTCTACTACCTCATCAACCTGCTTCCTTGTCGTATTGTAAATCAATCCATGCTGTGCGAACTCTTCCCTGAGTTCATGCCGATAGCCGGAAAGCACAATGATCGGAAGGATTTTCGTATTGAGGATGGTTTCAATGATCTCATTTCCATTTCTGTCGGAAGACTCGAATTTCAGATCCACCACTGCGAGATGGAAATCAGCGGACTGCAATTCCTGAATGCCTCCATCGACATTGTCAACCGTGACCACCTCGGCTGAAAGCTTGCGTTCCTCGAGGCTATCTCGGAGATCATCTGCGGCTACTTTCAGATAATCAATTTCATCGTCAATAAAAAGTATCCTCATCGAATCTACTGGCATCGTCACCGCACTCCTTCAAGTATAATTCGAAATTGCGCACCCCTCTCACCTGGATTCAGTAGCTCGATCGAGCCCCCGCTTCGTTCTATTGCCTCCCGAGCAATGAAAAGCCCAACCCCATACCCCTTTGGCTTTTCCGTGTAACCAAGGTCGAAAATGCAGGGGGCAGCCTGGGCCGTGACGCCAGGCCCATTATCAGATATCGTGATTTCAACCTTTGGTCTTTCGTTGACGTGATCTTCGGTCTGAAACCTCACTTTGATGTCAACCTTGCGATTTTCGGGCGGGTTCTTCTGTACCCAGTAGATGCTATTGTGAAGCAGATTATGGACCGCATGGAACAGATCCGCCTCCCATGCCTTAACCTTGTGAGATCCTCTGGTCAATGAGTACTTTATCCCGGCATCCTGCATATCCGGTTCGAGAACTGCAAATACCTTCCTGATGACCTCCTCCACAGGGATATGGGATCGGCGCGATGGTCGTGGTCTCGTCAAGGGGTCAAGTTGATCAAGCATGGCCTCCAGTCTTGTCACAGCGCCGTGAGCTGCATGAAGGTTTGTGTCGAAGGTGACCAACGACTGTCCTCTGATGTCAATCCTCTCCGGATCCTGCCTTCTAGTCCTTCGAGACAAACGTTCAAGATTCCTGAAACCCGAATTGAGTGTACCATTCAGATTGCGGCCCTCATGAAGAATGAACCGGGCGAGGAGACCAAGTGCATGGGTATCATGCAGAATCCGCGTCTGTTCGGCAAATCTCTTTTCCTGTTTCTCCGCGGCCTTCTCAGCACCATCGATAAGTTCAAGGACCTCTCTTTGCTTCCTGTCTTCCTTGACTGTATCCGAGATGCGTTCTCGCAGGTTCTCGAAGGCGCTCTTCCGTTGCTCGACGAGCGCCCTGGTGCTCTCCGGTTCAGGCCTTCCCAGACCCTGTCTATTGCGAAACCGGTAGCGAAGCGGTTCAATCCATGCAAGAAACGCCAGTATGCAGGCCTGGAGCGCCTTGTATGCATCGTTCTCCTTCAGGCCCTCTCTGCTTGCCTTATCATCGAGACCTGGGTTACTTACGCTTGAGATATCGATAATCCCGAAGAGCTGGTTAGGGCCTATGCGACTTACGGGCAACTGAACCCGACGCTGCCCCAGATCAAGCCAATCCTTGTCTTCATCACCATAAGG
>JALGWB010000282.1 GCA_025774405.1 bacterium | reverse complement strand
GCAACAGGCGTTCGCCTAAGAGATCTACCATTTACGCCCGAAAGGGTACTGAAGGCATTGAAGGAGGCAGGCTATTGATCCTGCTCAAAGATATAAAGTTGCTTTATACAGGTACTGAGGAGCTTGCAGGCAGAGATCTTTTGATCGAGGGCCGCAAGATTGCAAAAATCGCGAGCGACATTGATCCAGCTCAGCTCGACAGCGATGACATTGAGGTTGTCAATTGCAGTGAGATGGTTGTACTTCCTGGATTTGTCAACTGTCACCATCACTTCTATCAGACACTGCACCGTTGTATTCCAGAGGTGCAGGATTCACCACTCTTTGACTGGCTGGTATATCTATATGAGATCTGGAGGAATCTTGATGAGGAGGCTGTCTATTGGAGTACGCTTGTTGCTTGTGGGGAGCTTGCGAAGACCGGATGCACAACAACCGTTGACAACCTTTATATCTTCCCGAGGGGTGTAAGCGCGCGATTCATCGATGTTGAGATAGAGGCAGCCCTGAAGATTGGAGTCAGATTTCATCCGACCCGTGGGAGCATGTCATTGGGTAGGTCCAAGGGTGGGCTCCCACCTGATGAAGTTGTCGAGAGTGAGGATGAAATCCTGAGGGATAGCGAGCGCCTCATAGGAACCTATCACGATCCTGCGCCCGGTGCGATGACACGCATAGCCCTTGGTCCATGCTCGCCTTTTTCGGTTTCAAAGGACTTGCTCAAGGCGACCAGGGAGCTCGCTTCAAGTCGTGGTGTCCTGTTGCACACACATCTTGCAGAGACTGAGGACGAGACTCAGTACTGCATCAAGACATATGGCAAGCGTCCTCTTGAACTCATGGAAGAATGTGGTTGGCTGGGAAGCGATGTCTGGTTTGCCCATGGGATACACTTCACCGATGCAGAGCTCGCAAAGATAAAGCAGACAAACACAGGAATATGCCACTGTCCAACATCCAACATGCGGCTTGGTTCGGGTTGCGCTCGAGTCCCCGAGATGCTGTCGATGGGGATAAGGGTTGGACTCGGGGTTGATGGCAGCGCCAGCAATGACACTTCAGACATGATGGCTGAACTGAGAAATTGCTTTCTGCTTCATCGTTTGACTGGTGGGAGCCGGGCAATCACCGCACGGCAGGTTTTGAACATGGCAACCCGGGGAGGAGCGAGCCTGCTCAATCGGGATGATATTGGTACACTTGACGTTGGCAAATGTGCTGATGTGATTGGTTTCACAATCTCGGATATCTCTCATGCTGGAGCCATCCATGATTATCTCGGTTCTTTGGTTTTGTGCGGGTCTTGCCATAATGTAACCTTCACAATTGTAGATGGGAAATTTGTCGTCAAAGATGGTTGTCTTGCCACAGTTGACGAGGCCGAGATCACCGCTCGGGCAAATCAGATTGCCATGAGGCTGCGGGTTGCCTGATATCTACAGTCTTGCTGCAAGCGATTGTGGGCTATAGCCGGTTTCTATCCAATTCACCACCTGACGCTTCATGGGATCTATGACAGCAATTGTGTCCCTGGTCGGCAGGACGACATAGAGGCGCTTGTCCTCGCTGTCGAAGAGAAGCTTGCCTGGTTTCGAACCCAGGCTCACGCTATAGACAACAATCCCGGTATAGGGATCAACGCAGAGAACTTCATTGGTTGTGGTCATGCTCACATAAAGACGTCTGCCGAAAGGATCAAAGACTATATCCCCAGCACCCATACCGATTGTCACAGTTTTCTCGATCCCGAGTTTCTCGATGTTGATAACTGTTAGATCAGTCGAACCGCTGTTGGTTATATAAAGCCACCCCTTATTGTCATCAACTGCCATGCTAACTGGCTGGGTTTCAACTGATAGGGTTGTATCGATTGCCGGCTCGGCGAGCCCGAGATCAACAACTGAAAGCGTGCCAAAGTGTTTGTTGAGAATGAAAGCGATATCGTTTGCTGCGGAATAGACTGCATCCACCGGACCATCACCGACCTCAAGGACCCATGAAACCTGCAGTGTGAAAGAATCAACGAGGTAAATCGTATCAGTTCCGTAATTGACAACGATGATCAGATCCTTTGTTGGCACAGGCTCTATGTGGACTGGCTCATCGACATAATCCAGTTGGGTGGCTTTGATGAGATGCTGACTGTTCATATCGAGCTCATAGATTACACTCTCTTTACGATCTGCAATGTAGAGTCGATTGCGTCGATGATCTGTGCCAAGCGCATATGGGGTGGATCCGACAAATATGTTATAAACCACGCGACCCAGTCGTTTATCAATGACTGAGACGTTTGATGACCTTTCATTTGCAACATAGATGAGTTCGCCACTCGGCAGAGGATTTTCGTCCTCAATCACAACGCTCGGCTGAACCAACCCTGGTATTTCGGAATCACCAATTATACTGATGTGGAGTATCAGGGTCCTGGCGGTACCAGCGATTACATTCATTGGATGGTCAATGCTCAATACAGAGGATTTTGTCGAATACGGCTTCAGCGAGGTTTCATCGGCGATCTCCCGGGTGAAGATGGTCAAGCCGTCATATTGGCCAGCACGGAAATCCGTCACTACAAGCAGCTTCTGGCAGTCATCATATTCACTGGCCTTGATTTTGAGCCTGTGATCCGGAATGCCAACCTGGCTTCCGTCCCGGCGATTGAGTGCTATTTTTCGGATATCCCAGACGAAGTTGGCAATCTGACCCGTATCAAGTTGCGCGTACATCACCAGTTGTGCATATCCCGCATCATTCGTGGGCGGCCTGGGTGCTCGCTTTCCAATCTGACTTTGGCTGGAACATGAAAGGGCGAGTCCGGCTAGCAACAAAATCAGTTTTCGGATCATGCTACCCTCCTCGTTGCTTGCGGCTTCGTCGATGCCATGGTGAGATGGCAAAGCAAGCGAAGAATATTAGGCACGAAGCCAAGACAATACTTGGTCCTGACGGCAAATCATATCGGTAGGATAGCATAAGCCCTGAGAAGAGCGACAGGAATCCAAAAGTGATGGCCAGGGCGACAACGGCGCGGTAGGTTCGAGCAATCTGAAAAGCCGTAGCAGCCGGTAGTACGAGAAGTGCAGCGACAAGGATGATGCCGACCAGTTTGATCGATGCAACCACGGCGAGTGATATCAACCCGAGCAAAAGATAGTGCAGGAACTGAACAGGGATACCTCTGACCTGGGCGACCTCTTCGTCAAAGCTGGCGTGCAGGAGGGGTTTG
>JALGWB010000281.1 GCA_025774405.1 bacterium | reverse complement strand
GAAGCGATCAGGGTGATAGCGTCGATCGCAGCCAGGGTAAACGAGACAACTGAGAATATTGGTGCAAGAAGGCTTCATACTGTTATGACCCGACTGCTCGAGGACATACTCTTTGAGGTCCCCGATAAGAGGAGGAAACGAGTTCGGATAACTGCAGATGTCGTCAGGGCGAGGCTTAAGGATATAGTCGAGGATGTTGATCTTACCAGGTATATCTTGTGACGAAAGGAGTTGGTATGTGGAATCGGGAGGATTTCTTAACGATCGCGGATCTGGAAAGCGAGGATGTTCAAAAGCTTGTAAACCGTGGGCTTGAGCTTAAGCGGAAGCACCACGAGCGACGCCTTGAACCATTGCTCAAGGGCAAAGCTATGGCAATGATTTTCAGAAAGCCGAGTCTCAGAACCAGAATGAGTTTTGAAATGGGGATGGTTGGTTTGGGAGGACACGCCTTCTATGTGAGCGATGAGGAGATAAAGCTTGGGCAGCGAGAAGCTATCTGCGATGTTGCCAGAGTTGTTTCAAGATATGTTGACATCGTCATGATAAGAACATTTGCACAGGATGAAGTGAGTGAGTTTGCCAGATTTGCGACAGTGCCGGTTATAAATGCCCTTACAGACCTGTTTCACCCGTGTCAGGTGCTTGGTGACATCATGACCATCTATGAAAAGAAAGGAGACATTGAAGGTCTCAAGGTTGTTTTTCTTGGTGATAGCAACAACGTTGCCAATTCGTGGATAAACGCTGCTTCCAAGTTGGACTTTCAGCTGGTGCTTGCCGTCGCTAAAGGCTTTGAGCCAGCTGATGAGATAGTCTCACGTGCCAGAACGGAGGGAGCTAGAATCGAAATTACCTATGATCCGCTTGTTGCTGCGCGGGAGGCTGATGTAATCTACACTGATGTCTGGGTTAGCATGGGGATGACAGGCAAGGCTGAAGAACGTAAGCAGGCGATGGGACATCTACAGGTCAATCTCGAACTTCTCAAGGTTGCCAAATCTGATGTTATCGTCATGCATTGTCTGCCGGCTCACAGGGGGGAAGAGATCACTGACGAAGTTATCGATGGGGAGCATTCCGTAGTCTTTGACGAAGCTGAAAACCGTATGCATATCCAACGAGCGATCATGCTTGAATTGCTGGGAAGATGAAGAGAGCCTATCCGGTCTTGGTCGGACTCTGCCTGATTTTGCTGTTCTCATGTGCCAAGCGTGCATTCCCACCAGGCGGACCGGAGGATAAGATTCCACCAAAGGTTACCAAGTTGTCACCTGCAAGTGGCTCAGTCAAGGTACCTCTTGATAGTAGCATCGCGATTGAATTCAGTGAACGTATGAGCAAACGATCGGTCGAGACCGGCGTGGTGATAAGCCCTTCGGTGCGCTGGCGCAAGCGTTACTGGGAGAGAACCGTCTATGTGATGGTTCCTGAAGACGGTCTCCAGCCGAACACCACTTACCTTGTCAGTGTCTGGGGCAAAGCCAAAGATGCTCATGGTGTAAAGATGGGTTCAACCTTTGTGGGCGGTTTTGCAACCGGGGACAGTCTGGATGCAGGTGTCATATCTGGCAAAATCGTCTGGAGAAAACTAACTGTCGAGGCTGCCGTAGTTGAGCTCTATGATATCGCTGATGTCGTTAAGAGCCTGGAGGCAGCTGAACCTGTCCATGTAGCCTTCTCAGGCCATGGCGGACTCTATGAAATCCCATTCGTCAATACCCGGAGCAAGTACAGGATTGTTGCCTTTACTGACATCAACTTGAATTACTCATATGACAAGTCTGAGAAAATCGGTTGCTATCCAGATACCCTTAGCTTTGAAACCGTATCTCGTCTGGACAGTATTGACATATCTCTTTGTGCTGAAGGGCTGGGTGGCACCGTCGAGGGTAGAATTGATAGCTCATACGATTTCGTTGCCATTGCCGGTGAGGATAGCACTCGAAGTTATATCGGTTTTCCGGGACGTGATGGCAGCTTTGAGATCGAGTGTGTAAAACCTGGACATTATGTCGGAAGGATTTTTGTTGATCGGAACAACAACAGGCGGTTTGATGCCGCAGACAGCGTAGTTTTCGTGTTTCATGATTCACTTGATGTTTGTGCCTGCATGAAAACGCGGATTGAGTGGGAGCCCGAGTAATATGCAGCTGGTCTTCAGCAAGATGTCGGGTGCTGGTAATGATTTCATCTTCCTTGGACCTGACTACAGTGCCTGGATTGAATCAGCAGGTCTATTGGCAAGGAGGCTCTGTCAGCGTAAGACATCGATCGGAGGCGACGGCTTGGTCATCGTTGAGAAGCGGGATAGAACGGTGATGCATTATTACAACAGCGACGGAACGAGGGCAGCCTTTTGCGGAAATGGTGCAAGATGCCTTGTTCTTTACTGCATAGAGAAGGGCATAGAACCAAATCCATTTGAATTCCAATCAGATTGGGGGAGACACACCGGAAAGCTCGCTGGAGGTAGTCCAAGTGTAAGTGTCCCGATGCCTGAAATCATTCGTGAGGTCAGTCTGGAACTTGAGAAAGCCGGCTTCGACGGCATACTTGTCCGTTCAGGGGTCCCGCATGTCATCATCAGGGTTGATGATGTTGAGGGGCTTGATGTTAGATCTCTCGGAAGGACCATAAGATTTCATCACACTTTTGGAGAAGAGGGTGCAAATGTCGACTTTGTTCAAGTCGCTGGTAGATCAAGGTTGAAGGTTCGCACCTATGAGCGCGGTGTCGAAGATGAGACGCTTGCCTGCGGCAGCGGGTGCCTTGCTGCTGGCTATCTGCTATGGAAGCAGGGTATCGTTCCACTGCGGATCAGTGTCGAGGTTGCATCAGGTGAGACGTTGATGGTTGAGATAGATGAAGCCGATCAACGCGTTTTTCTCGGCGGACCAGCCGAGATCGTCTATGAGGGCACAATAGAAGTCAAGGAGCTTGGAAATGTTTGAGGGAACATTCGTTGCAATGATTACCGATTTTAAGGACGGTGAAGTCGATTATGATGCCATCAGAGCTTTGACCCGGCGCCTGATCGATGGTGGAGTCCGGGGTCTTGTCCCCGCCGGCTGTACTGGTGAGGCTGCAACCCTGACGCTTGAAGAACGCCGCAAGCTTATCGAGACAGTTATCGAAGTCCGAGGCAGGGCAGATGTGAAAATAATACCCGGGACAGGCTCAAACTCAACTTCTCAAACTATTGAGATCACGAGGATGGCTCAGGATCT
>JALGWB010000280.1 GCA_025774405.1 bacterium | reverse complement strand
CAGGTCTGTGACGGGATAGGCCGCAGGCTCGAAGTCGATCCAGCCCTGGTTGTTCCCGATGATACGATATCGGTTGTCGATGGAGCCATTGTGCCATGGGGCAAGAGGCGCACCAGCGTTGTCTGGGCCATCATTGAATCGGTTGCTGCCAGATATGGCATAGATCTGAATAGACCCTTTGGCAAACTTAAGGAATCTCAGAAGCGTATCCTGCTTTATGGAACTGGTAACGAGGAGATTCGCTTCAGGATCAAGAGTCCGAGCGGCAGATCGAGCGATTACCTTTCTTCGTTCGAAGGTGTAATCCCGAATCTCGAAAGGCGATATGTGGAAACCAGTTCAGAACAGATCAGATCCTGGATAGAGGAGTTTATGAGCCTGAGGGCGTGTCCTGCATGCAACGGTAGCAGATTGAAACCGGAAAGCCTGTCAGTGAGGCTGGATGGCAAGAATATCGCTGAGGTCTGTCAACTATCTGTTAATAGATGTCTTGAGTTTTTCGAACATCTCAGGCTATCAGGAAACGAAGCCAGGGTTGCCACACCGATCGTCAAGGAGATAAAGGAAAGGCTCAAGTTCATGACCGATGTTGGGCTCTCCTACTTGAGTCTCGACAGGTCAGCATCGACGCTTGCCGGAGGTGAGCTTCAGCGGATCAGACTCGCAACTCAGATTGGTTCAAGTCTGGTAGGTGTCCTGTATGTGCTTGATGAGCCAAGCATCGGGTTGCACATGCGTGACAACAGAAGACTTCTCAATACACTCGCACGATTGCGTGACCTTGGTAACACAGTCATAGTTGTGGAACATGACCGCGAGACCATCCTGAGAGCTGACTATGTAATTGACCTTGGCCCGGGAGCGGGAAGGGATGGCGGTCGAGTGGTTGCAGTAGGTACCCCAAATGAGATAAGGCGCAATCCCGATTCACTGACAGGCAAGTACCTGAATGGTGAAAAATGGATTCCTACTCCTCGCGACCGGCGCAAAGGCCTGGGTAGATTTCTTAGAATAAGAGGAGCAAGGCATCATAATCTTAAGAACATAGATGTTGCCATACCGCTTGGGACACTTACGTGTATCACCGGGGTTTCGGGATCAGGTAAAAGCACCCTGGTTAATGAGATTCTCTACCGGGCGCTGGCCCGTCGTTTCTACAAGTCAAAGTTGGAGCCCGGTGAACATGATTGTATAGAGGGTGTTGACAACATCGACAAGGTCATCGATATCGACCAATCCCCTATTGGTCGAACGCCAAGGTCGAATCCAGCCACGTACACTGGCGTGTTTACACCCATCAGGGAGGTTTTTGCCCAGCTGCCTGAAGCACGCATGAAGGGCTATCGACCGGGTAGATTCAGTTTCAACGTTAAAGGCGGGCGGTGCGAAACGTGCCAGGGTGATGGTGTCATAAAGATCGAGATGCACTTTCTCCCAGATGTCTATGTTCGTTGCGAGACGTGTAAGGGTAAGCGATACGAGCGGGAGACACTGGAGATAAGATATAAGGGTAAGAACATAGCTGATGTGCTTGAGATGACGGTTGCTGAGGCGAAGACATTCTTTGAAAACATACCACCGATCAAGCGCAAGCTTGACACCCTTTTTGATGTCGGGCTGGGTTATATCCAGCTTGGACAGCCTGCCACAACCCTCTCGGGGGGAGAGGCGCAGCGGGTCAAACTGGCGAAGGAACTTTCAAAGGTGAGCACCGGCAGGACACTTTACATCCTCGATGAGCCGACAACCGGGCTTCATTTTGAAGATACATTGATGTTACTCAACGTGCTCAATCGGCTTGTTGAGAAAGGCAATACGGTGGTGATAATCGAGCACAATCCTGATTGTATCAAGGTGGCTGATCACATAATCGATCTCGGTCCGGAGGGTGGGGACGAAGGTGGTTACATTGTCGCTCAAGGTACGCCGGAGGAGATTGCAATGTGCAAGGGGTCGTACACGGGTGAAGTTTTGAGGAAGATGTTCAAGCAGGAGGCCAATATAAGCGCTCTTGAAAAGCAAGCGATATGAAGTTAAAATCAACCAATCTGGAGGAACGATGAAGCCAAAGCGCACACCATTGTACGAAAGGCATGTCAAGGCAGGTGCAAAGATGGTCGCCTTTGCCGGTTTTCTCATGCCGATGGAATTCTCAGGAATTGTTGATGAGCATCTGAGTGTGCGGAGTGCGGTAGGTATGTTTGATGTTTCGCATATGGGTGAAATCTCGATATCAGGAGATGGGGCACTTGAATATGTGAATCGCCTGACAACCAATGATGTATCGAAGCTGGATGTCTGCCAGGCACAGTACTCTACAATGCTCAACCATGCTGGCGGGATCATAGATGATCTTTTGGTTTACAAAAGGAGGTTCGACTATCTGCTTGTGGTCAACGCTGCCAATACTGAGAAGGACTTTGCCTGGATCGATGAGAACAAGCCGTCAGGAGTGCGTGTTGAGAATCAAAGCGATGCGACAGGGCAGATTGCTGTTCAAGGTCCCCAGGCCAAAGAGGTTTTGGCAAGAGTCTGTCACGGTAACGTGACCAGCCTCGAGGCATTTCGGTCGATGGTGGCCACCCTCGGTGATACCACATGTCTCATTTCGAGAACAGGCTATACGGGTGAGGATGGTTTTGAGATCTATGCTGAAAGTGACAGGATAGGTCAAATCTGGGATACACTTGTCGAGGCAAGTCCTCAGCCCAAGCTGTGCGGGCTTGGTGCCCGTGATACTTTGCGACTCGAAGCAGGGATGCGGCTGCATGGTGCGGATATTGACGAGACAACAAGCCCGCTGGAAGCCGGACTTGGCTGGGTGGTGAAGTTTGAAAAAGGTGAATTCTTCGGCAAGCAAGCATTACTACAGCAGAGAGCCGAAGGGCTAAGACGGAAGCTTGTTGGGCTCAAGACGACCTCGAAGCGATTTCCCAGGAAGGGATACAGAGTCATGGTCAACGGTAGGGAGGTTGGTCAGATTACCAGTGGTGGCTTTTCACCAACACTCCAGTGCGGCATAGCTTTCGCCTACGTCGATATAGAAGTGGCCAGAGATGGTATTGATTACAAGATTGATGCCCGAGGGCAACTGATTGATGCAACCTATGTGAAAGGCCCATTTTATAAGAGGGCTAAACAGTAGAAAGGAGCATCGCAATGGTTCAGGTTCCTGATGACCTTCTTTATACTGAGAAGCACGAGTGGGTAAGGGTCGAAGG
The DNA here is from genome assembly GCA_025774405.1 of bacterium. Classification (GTDB taxonomy): domain Bacteria; phylum Arandabacterota; class Arandabacteria; order Arandabacterales; family Arandabacteraceae; genus JALGWB01. The sequence continues at coordinate 10 of JALGWB010000280.1, read as the reverse complement.
CGACATAGCG
>JALGWB010000279.1 GCA_025774405.1 bacterium | reverse complement strand
CAGATACGAAATTGCACCGACGAGAACCAATCTGTTGAAGCTCAAGCGTGATCTCGAGTTTGCGGTGGAAGGTTATGAGCTGCTTGAGCAGAAGCGTGAGATACTGATTGTGGAGCTAAAAGGGCTTACAGCCCGGGCTGTTGAGGCACAGCGCAAGGTTGACGAGGAGCTGGCCAGTGCCTATGAGGCGCTCAAGCGGGCCCAGCTTAGTGTTGGGCACATGGGCATTGCCTTCGCTTCAAAGGCGGTGAATGTGGAAGCCAATATCAGACTTCGCGAGCGACGTATAATGGGTGTTGGCATACCAAGGGTCAGTATAGATATTGAAGATACCAAACCCTATTATGGGCCAAGGGGTACCTGTGTTTGGACCGATGAAGCTGTCAGCAGGTTCAAGAATGCACTTGCGGCGATAGCAAGGCTTGCTGAGTCCAGAATATCGCTCGTGAGACTTGCCAGGGAGATTCAGAAGACTATCAGAAGGGTCAATGCTCTCGAGAAGATTTTCATCCCGGACTACAGGGAGACAATCGATTACATCCAGGTTGCCCTTGAGGAAGCTGATCGTGAGGCATTCTTCATCCTGAAGCTCATCAAGGGACGGCTCGAGGAGCGCAGGGGGTAAGGAGATGAAAGGTGCGCCGATAGAGAGGATAGTGCTTTACGTCGAAGCCACTGAGTCAGCGCTAACAGCTGCACGTTATGCAATTGTGCTGGCCAGGACCTACGGCGCAGAAATCCATGCAGTCTATGTCGTAAACGAGAAGTTGCTGGAAGACCTTCTGAGAGCTAAGGTCTTTCTGGAAGAAGAGGAGGTGGATCTCGAGCAGGATCTGGAAGCCGATGGGCAACGATATCTCGATGCTGTTTCGAGACTGGCCAAAGAGAAGGAGGTGGCTATCTCGAGCGAGATTCTCAGGGGGGTTGTCCATCGGGAAGTGGTAGATAAGGCTACCCAGATCGGTGCAAGTCTTATTATCATAGGTGAGCTGGGAGAGTCTGTAAGTCGAAGGGATTCATTCTTCGATGAAAGCGAGATGATACTGAGGCTTGCGAAATGCCCTGTCTTGAGTGTCAAGGGCGACGAGTTTGTAAGAAGCCTCTACGATAGCATCTGAATCTGAACCAGTTGCGGAGGTAGTGGTAATGGTTCTCGATAGGATAATTGCCAGAGATCGAATTAAACTCGGCATTGCTGATGTTGACAAGTGGACAGCAATCGAGGAACTGGCAGATCTCATTGTCACGTCAGTGGGTGGAAGTGACCGCGAAGCCATGCTGGCTGATGTATTGACAAGGGAAGAAAAAGCAAGCACGGGCATTGGCAAGGGGATTGCAATTCCACACGCACGAACTTCAGGCGTTCCAACCACAATCGGAGCTCTGGGTATTTCCCGTGAAGGTATCGATTTTGAATCGGAAGATGGCAAGCCATGTCATTTGATTTTTCTTATAATCGCACCACTGGAGGAATCGACAAGGTACCTCAAAGCCCTGTCTGCAGTTGCTGCCATCGGCAAGGATGCAGATCGTATCAAGCGCTTGATTGAGGCGGGTTCGGCAGACGAGGCCATGGCAATCCTCGGTGAAGTTGAGGGAATTGACCATTAAAGCCAGCCGGGTCTGTCGATGACATCACGTGAGAAAACAATCCTTGCTATTGTCTCAATCTGTCATGCGCTTACTCATGCCTATATGCTGGTTTTCCCCACCATCTACAATACCCTCAGGCAGACTCTTGATCTAAGATTTGCTGCAGTGGGATTCGTTGGCATGGCTTCCTACCTTGCCTTCGGTTTTGGTGCTCTGCCATCTGGTTTCCTTTCAGATAGATTGGGTGCGGTGGCTTTGCTCATGATTTTTCTTGCAGGCACTTCTGCTGCTTCGGTAGTAGCTGTGCTTTCGGGATCAATGGTCGGTGCCGTCGTGGCTCTCGTGCTTGTAGGGTTCTTCGCAAGTATGTATCACCCGGCTGGGCTATCACTCTTGAGTACTTCGATCAATGACCGCGATCTTGGCAAGGCCCTTGGAATTCATGGCATGGCAGGTACGTTGGGTGTAGCGATAGCCCCACTGATTGCAGGATCTATGACAGCTCGATACGGCTGGACCTCTGCTTATCTTGTGCTGGGCTTCGTTGGAATAATAATTCTTGTTGGGCTGATACGCATCGCGCCAGGCAGGGCACATGACCAGGGAGAAAACTCTTCAGGAAGCCACAACAGGGGCAGGCTTTCAAAGGTGCTCATTCTCATCTACTTGATAGGCGCCGTCTATGGGCTCGTCTATCGAAGCATAATGACCTTCTTCCCGGCCTATCTTGCGGAGCGTGTTTCGTTCATTGGTGGTGACGTGGGGAGGCTCGGTCTTGTCAGCTCAGGCATTCTGGTGATTTCTGTTGTCGGTCCACTCGTTGGCGGTTATCTGGCATCGGGAAGAACACTTATTGAGAAGAATCTGCTACTGGTCTTCATCCTGCTTGCTGGACTCACCATGGGGTTCTATTTTAGTGAGGGGGGGGTGTTGATCTTGTTGTCAGTTCCAACGGTTTTGTTGATCTTCGGATTTCAACCCCTGCAAAACACTTTGATCGCCCGCAGCTCAGAGGCAAGTCAGCGGGGTGCGGTTTATGGTATAAACTACACAGTTGGTTTTGGAGTGGGAGCAACGGCAAGTGGGATAGGTGGAATGATAGGTCAGGCGTTTGGATTGAAGTCGATTTTCATGATGGCATTTGGTCTTTGTGTTGTTGAGATTCTTCTGCTGGCAATTGCGATACGTTACAAAAGGAGGTGGAGCAGTGACTGACTGCATGAACTACGAGAAGAATATGGCGAAATGCAATTGCACTTATGAGCCTTGCTCCCGTAAGGGGAAGTGTTGTGAATGCATTGCCTACCATCGTAGAGCGGGAGAGCTGCCTGCCTGTTATTTTCCAGATGACGTTGAGCGAACATACGACAGAACTTTCGCAAAGTTCATGTCCGTAGTGAAGTAGGTACCCGAAGCAACAAGGGGTATTGATGTGATTGCCCTGAAGGGACTCATCAGACTGCTGACCTCAACCATAGTCGGTCTGGTGGTTATGGTTGTGCTTGCCTGTCTGTCGCTCTTCGGGGCACTGATCCCGCAGTATGCTGAAAGGCCCTTCTATCTTGAGAGATATGGACAAATCTGGGGATCGATCATAACCACCATAGGCTTTGATCACATCTTCCGAACCGACTATTATGGCTT
>JALGWB010000278.1 GCA_025774405.1 bacterium | reverse complement strand
CTACTGTCGAGCAGGTGATATACAAAGCACGGGCTTTGTACCCAGACTTCCCTGGAATGATGGATTTGCCATGCTGGGAGATAGGAAGAAAGTGGTGTAAGTCGCGCAGATGTGAATGTGGTGACTGCTATATGAAGGATTTGTGTCCAACTGCAAAACAAAATAAAAACGGCTGATAAGGCACTGCACCTGACCGCCGCTCCGCTGCGATCCGGCAGTGAGCTCGGTCGTTAGGCGGACACATTATGCGATTGCGATCAATCGTTGGGTCTAATCGAATGTTGTGGATATTCCAGCCACAACGAGTTTTCCTGTGGGGCTTGCTGGTAGTGACTTTGGTCAGTGGGTGTGCGAAGAAAAAGCCTTCTGACTCCCAGGCGTTCATAGAATGGGTCTCGGAACATCTCATTGCCGTTGAGAGGCTTGACTCTCCTCTCTCAGGAGCAGAACTTGAGGCACTCCGAGAGGCGATCGGATCCGCCCGGGTTGTTGGCGTAGGTGAGAGTCGTCACGACACGCGAGAGCAACTACTCGTGAAAGGGCTTATCGTTCGACACCTGATCGAGGATCTAGGATTTCGTGCCCTCATCCTCGAGGAAAGCTTTGCACATGCGGATTGGCTCGATCGTTACGTTACCTCTGGCGAGGGTGATCTTCGAGTTCTCATGAATCGTCTGGCTGGCTGGTATCTCTGGGACACGGAGGAGATGGGGGAGCTTGTCCAATGGATCCGACAATTCAACAAGGGCCGCGAGTCTGCCCAGAAAGTCCGCATCTTTGGGATGGATATCACTGCACCCGCCTTGGGGGTTCAAAGGGTCATTGATTTTCTTGAAGTTGTGGGGAGGGGCATCCAGGTGGACGCTCAATCACTTGGCCTCGAGCTGCAGGAAGGTGACTTCTGGCCCAGTACCTGGGAGAGGTATGCAGCATTGTCTGACGAACGACGAAGACAACTTGCCGACACGTATAAGGCGCTGATCGAGGTCTTGAAAGAGCAAAGGGCAAGGCTCGTTGCTTATTCTTCCGAGAAAGAGTATGAACGAGTGCTATTGTTGGCCGAGATCGGAAGGATGGGCAACGACATGTTCTCGTCTTCGAACCGGGAGGAAGGTGGCGCGTTACGCGAGCGCGGGATGGCTCGGACCACGCTTTGGATTCTCGATCGAGAGATTGCAGGCGAAAAGGTGATCATCTGGGCTCACAACCTGCACGTTGCGAAAAGCACGTTTCGTTTGCCTGGCCTCGCTGAGGGCGCGCTCGAGCCGATGGGTGTGCGCTTGAGTGAAGAGCTCGGTGAGGCATACATCGCAATCGGCGGAACCTTCGGGGCGGGATCGTATCCATCAGACCGTCCTGCAGGGGAAGGCCTGTTTGAAGCGGTTTCCGAGGATGTCATGGACGGAGCACTCGCTAAAGTTGGAGTACCTATGTTCTTGATCGACCTACGTAGAGTTGAACAGAATTCAGGGGCGGACAGATGGCTACACCGCAACCGAGAGTGGATAGCGCAGGATTCGCGGGCTGTGCTCGTCCCGAGTGCAGCTTTTGACCTTGTGTACTTCGTGAAAGATATATCGCGCTCACAGCCTACTCCTCTGGCGCTTCAGCGATTTCGATCGCTTGGAGAGCAGCACTGAAAGGGGGTTGTCCAGTGTTCACTTCTTTTTTCTTGAAGATGTTGAATAGAGAAGCGGCGTTACCCAAGCACAAGTCTGAAAGAATCATCGAGAGCCTTCATATACAAGAAGGTTACGCAATTGCGGACATAGGTGCGGGGGGAGGATATTTCACACTTAAATTCGCCGAGAAAGTGGGAAAAACCGGCAAAGTATACGCGGTAGATACTCAGCCAAAGTATCTGGACTTCATAAGGCGCGAGGCCGAGTGCCAAGGAGATGATAATATCATCCTTGTATTGGCAACAGAGGACGCCGTGGGTCTCCCGGAATCTGCTCTTGACCTTATCTTCGCCAGGAATATGTTTCATCACCTGACTGAGCCGGGCCAATACTTCCACAATCTCAAAAGGTTCTTAAAGCCAACCGGGAAAGTAGCCATCATTGATCACAAGCCAAAAGGTGGGTTCAGTTTTGTTAGTCTATTCAGACATCATACGCCTGAGGAGGTCATATTGCAGGAGATGGAAAACGCAGGTTACTATCTGGTGGAGTCGTTCGATTTTCTGTCGGAACAGGCTTTTGACATATTTGCTGTGAAGCGATTTGAAAGAGCAGGGTAAGAAGGCGCTGGACGTGACCGCTATTCCGCTGGTGCTCCATAGTGACAGATGGGCTTGAACGTTAGGCTCATAAGATGAGGAGGTGCGCATGGTTGATCGAACAGAGGAACCGCGTTCTTCGGTAACAAGACGTGATGTCTATCAGGTTCTGACTTCCCTCGTCATTCATTCTGAGCAGGTGCGGTGGGGTCGCCTGAGCACTTTTTTGGTCATGAGCTCTGTCTTCGTGCTTGCGTGGGTAGGTGTGTTAACAGGAATGAATGCATTTCCCGGGAAGAGGCTTCTGCTCCTTGTGCTTTGCATTCCAGGCATCCTGCTAGGAGCGCTCTGGGCTCGCCTCGGCTGGAGGTCAAGCGAGTACATGGACGACTTCCACGATAAAGCATTCGAGATGGAAAAGCAGTTCCCACCTGGAGTGCCGAAGCCCTTTCATCTCAGCGAGGATCGGCGGAAGAACGTGCGAGGGAGTATGGAGAGGTTCACATCCTCGAAATGGTTGATTGCGGCTATGCCTGTCATTTTCTCCATCTTGTTCTTCGCTCTTGCTGTGCTCTCTTTCGTACTGAAGCCAGAAGGCAGGGGGATGCGTACCACTCACAGGAGCCGAACATCCCGCTTGACGTCGCCGACGAGCGCTGGTCAGCTCGACGTTGTGTGTTAAGTTTGTATTAAGTTTCTGGATATCAAGATCGAGCAGTATCTTATAGTTGAAACGGGATAATTGATGAACCAATATGCATGCTTAACCCAATGTCCTTCGACCGAATTATGCGTTATGCAATCAGACCGCAGCTGATATATGTCTACTAATTCAAGGAGCGAAAACATGAACGAAAAGGTTCTTGAATTCCGTTCTTGTTCGGAGCTGCCGCATCTGGTTCAAATGTTGGTTTCGTTTTAGTCCAAACGTTACAGCTTTTAGGATTTCTCAAATGTGCATTTGATCAGGTTGTAATCTATGGATTTCTTCTTTGTATCGTGATGCCTTTGTGCTTGAGATGTTTGCTTTAAG
>JALGWB010000277.1 GCA_025774405.1 bacterium | reverse complement strand
CAATCTGCTTGATGACCGCATACGCTGCTTGCATGTGCTGCGTTGTTGGTTCGGCAAGCACTATTGTCAATCGCGACAATAACCAGATGGCGCGGCATTTGGAATCATCCGCAGGCATATCCACAATTATGAAATCTGTATCACGAGAGATTCCCTCAAGCCAGTCAGCATCAAGTCCCTCGCCCTGTGAGGACCAAACCACTGACCGAAAATCAAGAATTTCGAGATCCCCCGAGCAATGGCCCTGCGAACCTGAAGATGGATTACTCGAACCTGTTGAGAGGAAAGCTTCATCGGTGGTCAGCAACCTCGCATGCCTGCCCCTCAATAGCAGGCCGTAAGCGAGATTTGCCGCCAGGAGGGTCTTGCCTCTTATGCCTGGACCTGAAGTCACTGTGATCAGTGATCTTTCTGGAAGCCAGAAATCCGCCTGTTCCGATGCTTGAACCTGCTCCCTCGAGATACCTGACAGGAAAACGTGTGAAACGTCAGCAAGCCCTCGACCTAACCTCTTTCCTCGTATATGCCTGGGTTTGACATTATCCATTCTTATTCCACAATAACTACTGAGTTACGTCCCCCATGAGCATCGTCAGCATCCATTGGATTGTTCGGATCTGCCTGCCAGGTACCATCAACAATAAACTTGTACTGGTAGGTCCCCGGGTCCAGCCTGGCAATAGTTATCCAGATGCCATCCTCATCATCATCGTTTAGCTCGATCGGCTCCTGCCATGAATTGAAATCACCGACAAGCTGAACCTTGCTCGCACCCGGAGCAGCTATCTTGAAGAGAACACCACCTGGAACCTTTATCGGACCATAATCTTCCTTCCCCGGATCGGCCAGCGAGATTTGTACTGCTTCTTCAATTTTCACCTCATCTTCATCACCGATCACCTCGCGAGCAAGATCCAGATATTCCCTGTATCCCCTCGACCTGCGATCGTACTCGCTTATGGGAAGCCCATAGCTGGACGCCTCCCGCAACCTAACGTTCATGTGAATTATCGTTGAAAAAGTGCGATGTCTGAAATGTCTGCGTACATCATCAACTACCTCGCTTGAAAATCTCGAACGCCCGTCAAACATCGTGCAAAGTACCTTGAGTCTCACATCGTGACCCAGCTCATCATGCAATAGCTCAATCATATCCAGAAGACGACCAACGCCCCAAAGTGAAAAGAACCCACTCTCTATGGGGACAATTACCTCATTGCAGGCACGTAAGGCGTTGAAGGTTAAAAGCCCTATGCTTGGCGGACAATCCACAATCACATAATCATAAGCACCTTCGAGACCATGGAGCGCATCCTTAAGCCTGTCTTCTCGTCCATACTGCCCGGCAAGTTTCTGCTCGAAAGCGCTGAGCAGTATTGTAGCAGGAGCGACATCGAAGCCGGGTTCAACCTTGTGCTTGATCTCCTCGATTGACCGGCCCTGCAGTAGCACGTCATACATGCTCAGTTGGATCGCGTTTACGTCTATTCCGACTCCTGTGGTTGCATGAGATTGAGGATCAAGGTCTATGAGCAGCACCTTTCGCGACTTGACGGCAAGGCAGGCTGAAAGATTTATGGCTGTCGTTGTCTTACCACATCCCCCCTTCTGGTTCGCAATCGCTATGGTTCTCACACCCAGTTGCCTCCCTCACAAAGCAACGTCACCACTAAACATATCTCTGGCGGACAACCGGGATCGGTCACCCTTTCGCCTTACAGAAAGCCGCTGCTAACTAGCCATCAATAGTACCTCCCGACCGACTCACCCAGCCTATAGTAGATACCCCTGTGAAGGATCAGGGGTTTCTTGTTGGGATCCCGCTCGAGAGCTACGACCCTCCCGACAAAGATGGTATGATCACCCATCGAAATGGCCTTCTCAAGTCTGCACTCCAATGTTGCTGCACACCCCTCCAGCAAAGGTGTCTCTATCACCTTTGGCGGCTTAGATTTGAGAAGCCCTGAAGCAAACTTATCAACTTTACGCCCGCTTACCGTACCAGCATGCTGAGAAAGCTCCATCTGGTCGTCTGCAAGAATGCTGAGACCGAACTCCTTAGTCTCCACGATCATGTCATGCGTAAGTCTCTGTGGAGCAATATGAACAACGACCAAGGCTGGTCTATGAGATACCGGAACTGTCCAGGCTGCGGTCATTGCATTGAGTTTATCACCCTGTTTAACTGTCACAACGGCAACAGATTCCGCAAACTCACTGGTGGCTTTGGTGACTTCCTCCATCGATCCCTCCTTAATTCACTCATCTGCCTATTTTAGTCCTAAATTCCTGGGAGTCAAGCGCTAATAGGAAGGCAAAGCCACAGGACCTAATGGAGTGAGGCAATCAGGTTTTGAAGCTCTCTGGCAGCCTCCTCAGGCAGGACGGGATTGAGATGAAAGCCCCCGCTGGCACTCATTCCATTTGGGGGATCGATTTCAGGTCTCACCTCAATGTGCCAGTGATAATCAAGATCAAGTGTCTTCCAGGACTCGTCGCCCCCCCGCCTGTAGGGTGCAGTGTGAAAGCTGACGATGTAGCCACGGCTGTCTCTTACGTGACCTGCTGCCTTGAGGATCAACTTGAGACTATCGCCTACTGCCTCGATCTCGAGTGAGCTTGCTTCAGACAGATCAGCTGCATGCCGCTTGGGCAGGAGCCATACTTCATATGGAAAACGAGAGGCATAGGGGGTAATCGCCACTGTCAGATCATCTTCGTAAGCCACTCGCTTGTGCTGTACAATCTCTTCCTTGAGATAATCACACAGAAGGCAGCGCTCTTTGTATGAATAGTATGATCTTGCTTTCCGCAGCTCCTGCTTGACCCCCAGCGGAATGAACGGAGCCCCCACTATTTGCCAGCATGGATGATCCCTCTCGTGAGGGGCCTTCCGCTGGACCTTAAAGATAAAGACATGCTTGATGCGATCGTCTTGACTCAGTATCCTCACACGTTGCTTGAGAGCATCAAGTACGGCGTAGATCTGTTCATGGGGGAGATCTTCAAATGGGACATCATGGAACGGGCTATCAATCAGGATCTCGTGGACTCCTACCGGCTTCATTGTGTCACAGATGCCAGCCGGCATTTTTGCCGCCTCCAGGCTACTATCAAAAAGGGGAGGCAAGGCTGATACGATCTTGGGCATCCAAGTGCCCTTCCCGTTGCTTTGAGTATAGAGTTGCTCACCACCACCTGCATTCAAGTCTTCGGAGGAACAATATCTACAGCCAGTGCCTTCCCCCTTCTTCAG
>JALGWB010000276.1 GCA_025774405.1 bacterium | reverse complement strand
AAGGAGGGGCTGCAACGATTGTGACATCTGCATCAGGGCATGTCCAACAGGCGCTATCGTCCATCCCTACGTTGTTGATATGTCAAAATGCCTTCAATACCTTTCAGAGCGACGCTCCGTCATTCCACTCGAAGTCAGGGAGATATGGGGAAACAGACTCTATGGCTGCACGACTTGCCAGGATGTCTGTCCCAGGAACACCAATGTCAGACCAGTCCCAAGGCAGGTCGAAATTGGCCGGGTGGGAAGCGCAATCCCACTTGAGGAAGTCATACGCATGGACGAGTCCAGGTTTGCCGCCAGATTCGCAAACAACCAGATCGGTATGCGTGAATGTAATGCCATTCGTAGAAATGCAATAATAGCCGCGGGCAATTCTCGCTCAGAGAGTCTCCTGCCGGCCCTGCTCGATGCAAGCGATGATCCTGACCCGATGATAAGACAGCATGCTTACTGGGCAATTGCTAAGCTACAGGGTGGCCGCGCAAGGGACCTGCTCAGTCGAGCTCTGACAGTCGAAAGATCACGCACAATCAGGAATGAGATTAAGACTATACTTGACGGATTGAGCGGGCTTGGATAGTATAGCAATTGAAAGGGAAAGATACTGGACAATTAAATGAAACTGTCCGAAATACTTACCCCCAGGCGGATCGCCCTCGACTTGAAGGCAAGGACCAAAGAAGAAGTTCTGGAAGAGCTGGTGAGACTTCTCAAGCTGAGTTCTCCAGCTCGCAAGGCCCTCCTCAGAACACTCACGGCAAGAGAGGAGCTGGGCTCGACCAGCGTCGGCGGCGGTGTTGCAATCCCTCACTGTCGTTCACTCGTTGTGAGCAAGGTGCTTGTTGCAGTTGGCCTTTCAAGAAGGGGGATCAATTTCCGATCCCCTGATAGAAAGCGTGTCTTCCTCTTTTTCCTTATTTTTGCCCCACTTGTAGGGAATCCGGGTGAGTATCTTGTTGTGCTTGGATCTGTTGCTCAGGCAGCCAAGGTCCTTGCCAGGGACAGGCGTATCAAGAAGGTCAAGACCGCTCGCGATTTCATCAAGCTCGTGAAGGAACTCGAGAAATGAATCCACAGCTCCAGCTGCTGATCGCTCTCCAGGATATCCTCTCGCTTATCAGAGAAGCCAGGGATCCGTCACAGAAGAGGGCACTGGGCAAGATGGGCTTCAAGCTTACAAATCTGGAGGCACTCGAACAGAGTAGAGAGGATCTTGAAAGCCAGTTAAGTCCTGCGATCCGCTCCCAGTATGCTCGGGCAAAGAAGCGTTATGGTCGGATCGTCGCTCCTGTCATCAATGGTATCTGTTACGGCTGCTTCGTGAAGATTCCATCAGCCATCGATACCGCTGAAGACCGTAATCAAACACTCTACAGATGTGAAAACTGCGGTATGTTCCTGTTCTGGGTCGAAAAGTAAGACCTTCCTGTTGCTTCCATTCATTTGCTGATCACTCAGAGGGCCCGTAATGGCTTGACAGTTATCACTCCGCCGGGTATCCTTGGCAAGTCTTTACCAGCTGACCAAGAATCGTTGAGGAAAGGGGGTTTTGTTTCTCACATGAGACGAATCGCAATAGCCAATCAGAAGGGTGGATGTGGCAAGACTACAACCGCTGTGAGTCTCACGCTGTGCCTAAAGGATATGGGACATCGAGTTATGCTCGTAGATATGGATCCTCAAGGAAGCGCAACCCAGTGTCTTTGTCCAGACCGAAGGTCACTTGAACACACAGTCTTAGATCTGCTTGTCGATTCCGATGGAGTTGCTCTGTCAGATGTGATCATAGATGTTGATGATAACCTGGCAGTTCTACCCTCGGATATAGTCTTGAGCACTGCCGAACAGGTGCTCGCCGGAAGCCCGGGAAGAGAGCGACGCCTGAAGGGAGTGCTTGATGAGCTTGATGGAACCTACGACTTTGTGATAATCGATTCGCCACCGAACATTGGTCTTCTCACGTTTAATGTCCTGATGGCAGCAAATGAGGTGATTATACCTGTCGATCCTTCATTGTTCTCGCTTCAGGGTGTAGCCAAGGTCACCGAGGCGCTCGAGCTGCTTGAGAGGGTGAACGGGCACAAGGCTATCTCGAGAGTGCTTGCAACTATGTACGATTCTCGAACCAGGATAAGTAGAGAACTGCTTTCAACACTTAGAACGCGTTATCCTGAAGCCTGTTTCAAAACCATAATAAGGAGCAATATCACACTGAAGGAATCCACAGGGTTTGGAGTGCCGATCACCTATTACCGTGCTTCCAGAGGATTCTCAGACTATCACTCACTGGCAAGTGAGATACTGGGAAACGATCCTACTCAGAAATCCATTGAAGTTGCTACCGTCGCAAATTTTCTTGCTCCAAGAAGGATCGGCGGTGGCATACTCTTCTCATTCGTGGATCCTGAGGCCCATGAGGTTCTCGTCGAGGGCGATTTCAACCAGTGGGATGGCAGACAGGATCTGCTGCTGGATGTTGATAGTAAGGGACTATGGCAGAGAGTTGTAGCTCTTAAACCGGGCAAGTACCGCTATCGTTATGTTGTTGACGGAACCGAGGTTTTGGATCCAAACAACCCGGGCACAGAATACACCGACGACCATGGGCTGGTTTCGATCATTGAGATCTAATCAGTGCAGCTTGTAGATGCTACCGCCTATGAACTCTCTCAAGAGTGAGTCAGGTGCGATGATCGAATCATCCTCATAAGCTTCGACCTGACTTAGAAGATTGTGGATACGCTCAGCCCTTATGTAAGCATCCCTGCGTTTAACGTCACCCTCGAGTTCACTGATGAACTTGGGGAAGTATTCGAAGGAATACCTCTTATGAAAAGGTAGCTCGTAGGGCAGAGCTCCGTTGAGAACGAAGTCAGCATTCCTTATGTTGGGAATTATGTGCTTGAGCTCGCTTCTTCTAACGTAATGCCAGTGTGTCAGAGTCTGCATCGGATTGTACCCTCTTTGGGCATGATCCCTTACCATTCGGCGCAGCAATCTTATGTCTGTCCAGCGAATAAAGTTACGATTTCCATCCCTCATTATGAGAACTGTCTCAATGTAGAGACGAAACTTGATGCTATCAGCGACGCTTGCTGTCAGTGGCTCATATAGACCATGTAATGTGTCGATCAAAATGACCTGATCAGACCTGACATTCACCTCGGTAGCATCGAGTTCGCGCTTGCCCGTCCTGAAGTCATAGCGCGGTATCTTTACAGTCTTGCCTTCCACAAGTTGACCCAGATGCTCAT
>JALGWB010000275.1 GCA_025774405.1 bacterium | reverse complement strand
GGCCTCGCACCCTATTTCTTTCCCACATTCGCCTATCTGCTGCTGGCTTTTTACCCCCTGCTTAAGGTTGAAGCTCGTCCCTTTTTCTTTCCGATTCTGGGCTTCATGACGGGCTATCATCTGGTCTCAAACATTCGTGAGTTCTCACCACGGGAAGCCGATATCAGGCACTATGGACTGGCATTCTCACTGATCTTTTGTATCTTCGCAGGAATGGTGACATTCGGATTTCTTGCAGGCTTCGCAGAGGGTGGGTTCTCCGGCGCGCTGGCTTTTCTCAGAGACGGACTTGTGAATCTCCGTCACCTTGTGGGAGCAACGATCAACGCTTTAATGAAATTGCGTCACTAGCGTACCAGCTGATCCCGAGCTGTAGTCTGGCGCCTGCGAGGGGACAGGGAAGAATCACCTCCCTGCCCCCGTTGTAGGCTATGCCTTCCACAATCCGTGGAGATTACAATACTCCCTCGCTGTTACCTCGCCCATATCAGCTTTGAAGAGTCCTTCAGGTTTACCACCCGGGTTCAAGAAGATCCTGTAAGCACTGGAACCCGCAACGATCTGCACCCATTCGATGTAGTGACCTTCCTCCATTGGGTGCGCAAGGCTTCCAACCTTGACCAGAATTCCACCTGATGTCCTCTCTACGACAGGAACATGCTTTTCCCTGGCGGCATCAACAGTATTTTCCTCCATCAGCTTCATCGGCTGCCCACAGCAGACCAGTTGACCCTGTCCTTCGTGAACAACCTCAACGATATTGCCGCAAATCTCGCATTTATAAATTTGCAATCGCCGTGTCATAGGAACCTCCTTTTCTACCAGTTCTTGCAGATGAGCTCGAAGTATGCCTGGGGATGCGCACACGCTGGACACTTGTCTGGTGCCTCTGTCCCCTCATGCAAATAACCACAGTTTCGACAACGCCAGACAACTTTCTCAGAGCGCTTGAACACGATGCCCTTCTCAATGTTGTTTGCAAATGCAAGATACCTTTCCTCGTGGAACCGCTCTGCAACGGCAATGTTGTTGAAAACCTTGGCTATCTCGTCAAACCCCTCCTCGGCTGCAACCTTAGCGAAACCCGGATACATCTCAGTCTGTTCATAATGCTCACCTGCCGCAGCCGCTTTAAGATTCTCAAGAGTTGTGCCGATCACACCTGCAGGAAATGAGGCTTCCACCTTAGCCTCACCACCCTCAAGGAACTTGAACAGACGCTCGGCATGCTCCTTTTCCTGGTTGGCAGTCTCCTCAAAGATGCCACTGATCTGCATATAGCCTTCCTTGCGAGCCTGACTTGCGAAATACGTATAACGATTACGAGCCTGTGACTCACCAGCAAAAGCTGTCAGCAGATTCTTCTCGGTTTGACTCCCTTTAAGACTCTTACCAGACATGATCTACCTCCCTTTCCTCGCCTTCTTGCCACTTGCACATCGCTTGCAGATTCCTACAAGCTCGATATTGATTCCAATAAGGTCATAATCGCTCAGGCTAAGGACCTTTCGTAACCACCCCCTCCCAGGCAACGGCATATCCACTACCTCACCACATTCAATACAACGCATATGTGCATGGTCGAGAACGTTACCGTCATAATGCCGACGTCCGGAACTCAGCTCCAATCTTTTTACCACTCCCAACCTTTCCAGCAACTCGAGATTTCTGTAAACGGTTGCGAGACTCAACGAGGGGAGCTCAGTCCTCAGCTTTAGAAAGATCTCATCAGCTGTTGGGTGCTTGCTGGATCTTCTCAATTCCTCAAGTATCAACTTCCGGGCTTCTGTCATTCTCATCGGAAACCGCCCGTCAAACGAGAATTTATGCAAATAGGAATCATTATCACTACCATAAAGGAATCCGCTTCTCCTGTCAAGCGATAAAATTGGAGACTTAGAGCTGCGATAATTGTACCTTGCTGAGTTTAGCTTGAACTACAGGTGGATCCCCATTAGGCTGTCTGCTTGAATCGAGGCAGGAACACTTTCCCATGATGAGTACCTGGCAGACAATTTCAGTTGCAGCTGCACTCGGTATCGATTGCATGGGTGTTGCGGCTGCAATCGCTACCGGCGGGCCTTCAAGGTCAATGATTCTAGGTACTTCGGCCCTTTTTGGTGCCTTCCAATCAGGCATGACTATTGTGGGTATGGCCGGGGGAACCGCACTTGCCTCACTGGTTGGACCCAGAGTTCATCTTGCCTCCCCTATGATCCTTATCTTCATTGGCCTCATAATGATCGGTAAGGGCATAAGATCTGGAAACACAACGATCACGATCTATGGAATTGCCGCGATCTTAGGGGCTTCGGTAGCTGTAAGCCTTGATGCGCTCGGGGTTGGGACTGCACTTGGACTCACAGGTACCCTCTCTATAACACTGATAGCTGTGATCGGAATAGTCGCATTCCTCTTAAGTCTTGTGGGATTCATCACGGGTATGCTCCTCGCCAGGTTCATCAATTTCACTGAAACAGCTGGCGGAATCCTGCTTATCGTTCTTGCAGTCGCGATGGTACTATCGATGTAGCTTCGAGAATGAGAGGCAGATTCCCTGTTGCCGGTTGTAAACAGGGATGTCAATATGCTAAGTTGACATATCGACGGAACCATTATGGACAAGCTTGACCGACTCTGTATTAACACCCTGAGGTTTCTGGCTGTTGATGCGATCGAGGCAGCACATTCAGGCCATCCAGGCATGCCACTTGGTGTCGCTCCTGTGGCTTATACCCTCTGGCACCGCTATCTCAAGTTTGATCCAGCCGATCCTGAATGGTTTGATCGAGATCGCTTCATTCTCTCTGCCGGGCATGCCTCGGCCCTGCTGTATGCTCTGCTCTACTGCTTCGGCTTTGATCTGAAGATTGGCGATCTTAAGGCATTCCGGCAGTGGGGAAGCAAGACCCCTGGTCATCCTGAGCGCGGCCTCGCACCGGGTGTTGAAGTTACGACAGGTCCACTGGGCCAGGGCTTCGCAATGGCCGTTGGCATGGCGATCGCTGAACGCTACCTGGCTTCACTTCTCAATCGTCCCGGCTTTCCCATCGTCGATCACCACACATACGTCATAGTCTCGGATGGTGATCTCATGGAAGGCATCTCTCACGAAGCGGCATCACTTGCTGGAACGCTCAGGCTCGGTAAGCTCATCTGCCTCTATGATGACAATGGTATTTCAATAGAGGGAAGCACAGATATCACCTTCACCGAAGATGTCGCACAGCGCTTTGCAGCATATGGCTGGCATGTCGGTGAGATTGCCGATGCGAACGA
>JALGWB010000274.1 GCA_025774405.1 bacterium | reverse complement strand
GATGCCTAGAGAGAACAGTAGCAATGGTATGAACTTGCACGTTTTTAGCTCCGACCCCACCGTGAGGTTCCTGCTACGGCTGAGGTCAGGAGAGCAAAGGCTTATCACAAGCTCGAAGCGTGTCATAACCATTGGCCGCTTGCCTCAGAACGAGATCCACATCGACGACCCGCTTGTCTCCCGCCGACATGCTGAGATTTTTCGGGACGAGACTGGCTACTCCTTACGTGATCTGGGCAGCAGGAATGGGACTTTTCTAAATGGTGAGCCAGTCACAGCACCGGTCAGATTGAAACCCGGTGATGCCATAAACGCCGGCAACTGCCTCATCGTATTTCAACCGCCAACCCCAGCGCTGCTGATGCAAAAGGGTTGTGAGATGAGGCTCTTGCCCAGTCCACTTTGACCCAAGATTATGCCCGCAGGTTCGTTTGAGGTGATACAGTAGACCATTGAAGCATAAGCGCGTTCATGCTGCTTGGTAGAGTAATAGAATCGTTCGTCAAGATTGTCCTTGAATGGCTCTTCCTTGAGACCAAAAAGGGAAAGCGATATCAACTCCTATCTCCTCGTAGGTTGGAAGAGTGTCTTAGGAACTCCTCAATTTCGCTCAGGCGAAAGCGCCAGGCGCCACCGACTTTATAAGCTGGGATGGTACCACCCTTGACCATGCGGTAGAGCGACTGTTTGCTTATGCCAAGGTATGCGGCTACCTCTTTTAGGCTCAGGAGATTATCGGTCTGAAGCATCTCATAACCTCCCGGAATCAAGTTGGCGCAAAGTTATCAAAGGTTGTCAATTTTGTCAAGTTTTTTGTTGACATGAGTTCTGGCGGAAGATATAGGGAAAGTGAAGTAACTGCTGCGGCTTTCAGGGACCAGCAATGCGCTAACAATCAATCGGACGAGAGGATTGGAGTTGGTCAAGATCTCCTTGTAGAGCAAGTAGGTAGTAGTCGTTGGGGGCTTCACACCTAAATGGGGACTAGTACTCAGTGCAGTAAATCTCTGATCACACGTGCAACTGAGTTCGTTGAACGGAATGCACGCATTGGGTTCACTTTAGACGAGATAGCAGCATATGTCGGCGTAAACAAGTATTATCTGTGCCGCAGGTTCAAGGAGAAGGCTGGCATAACGATCTTATCCCTCAGGGATATAATAAGGATTGACCAGGCCGCGTGGAAACTTATTAGAAATCTTGATATGGAGGTGAAGGAAGTAGCTTATGAAGTTGGCTATCGAAACCCTTCATATTTTTGTCTCCGTTTTCGCCAGAAGCTTGGATTAAGCCCTGGAGAGTTCAGAAGGTCGTGCCGAGAAGGTTCACCGTTTGCGGTCCTGGAGATCTCCAAATGTGCAAGCGAGGGCAATATCTTGATATAGATTTTGATTGACCGAGTCTCAGACTGATCGGTAGCATATTGTTTGAAGCAAGAACATTGGAGAAGTGGTCGGAGGTGGTATAGAGGCCAGGGTATTCGGCCATTGACTATTCCAGAATGAGGTTTGCTTAGGGCTGTAGAAAAGGGGGGATTGGCGCTGCGACCCAACAAAGGAACTGTTGTCAGGTTAGTGTTCAGCCTTTGTTCAGTTGCGCTGCTGGCCGGTGCTGCGTCGGGGACAGAAAGTCCGGGTCCAGTCGTGGCGATAGACTTGGAGGTGTCAAGGAGGCCAGACACATCGACGATCGACTCGATCTATTGCGGAGACGCTGACTATATCTATGCCTTTCTGGTTATCAGCGACATACCGGGAGGGTATCTCAGCGCCTATGATTTGGGATTCGAGCTAGTGTCGCCAGATTCCAGCGTGGTCAACTTGGGGTTCAATCGAGCTCCCGGCTGGGTTAGGTTGGACCCGAGGGAGCAAGGTTTTCCGAACGAGATTAGCCTGCCTGGAGAGCAGACCCCAGCAGTAGTTGGTTTCTGGAAACTTGCTCTCACGAAAGGATCCGCTTCGGTGGGGGAATTGCGACTTACACCCAATCCGAGGAATGGAAGTGAGACGATTGTCTTGGTAGATGGAGAAGGGAGCTTGATCAATCCCAGCCGGGTATATTCTGGATTCATAAATCTAACATCGAGCGAGCCAACAAACCCTCTTCCCCCGGCGGGGGATTTCACACGTCTCAGCTTTCTTGGTGACCCAATTCCCGAGATCAGGACGAATGCTTATGCGCCCGGTCAAGTGATCGCCAGGTTTGTGCCAGGAATTATTGAGATACCAGATGGCAGCCTATCTGGAACGGTTGACAATATCATGGATAGACGAGTACGGAACTTAGCCGTTCAGTTTGAAGTCCACACTATTAGGAGGTTGTACAGAAATGCAGTCAGAGGTGGACGGGAGGTGGTGTCTCGAACAGGGGAACTGGTCAGACTGACCGACGTTTGGGATGTTTATCTTATCGAGTTCCCGGAGAAAGTGTCTGTTTGGGCGATGGTGGACTCACTAAGGGAAGTTCCACAATGTGTCTATGCTGAGCCTAATGGGCTCCTCAAAGTGTGTGCTTTGCCGGAGCCAAACGATAACCTCTTCTCATCTGAATGGAATCTGTCAAGGATCAACATGACAGGCGCTTGGGATCGGCAGACTGGGAGCACATCAGTACGCATTGGAATACTTGACACGGGCATAGATTATATGAACCCTGATTTGGGCGAGGGATTCGGCTCAGGCTATAAGGTTGAAGGGGGATGGGATTATGTCAACAGTGACAATAATCCTATGGATGATGCTACCGGCATCTACGATTCACATGGTACCGATGTTGCTGGTATTGCTGCCGCACTTACCAACAATGGAGAGGGGATTGCCGGAATTGCCGGTGGGTGGTTCCCTGGTAATCTCGGCTGTGCACTTTATGCTTTGAAGGTAGGCAATGCGAATGGAGAAATCTATGTTAGTGAGGTGTGCAATGCCATCAGGGATGCGTGGCCGGTTTATGGAATCAGTGTGCTGAACGCGAGTTACGGCGGGTATACCTACTATGAGACTCAAAGGGCTGCCATCCTTGATGCTCACAAGTGTGGTGTAGTGTTCGTTGCTTCCAAGGGAAACGATGGCGTTTCTACTTTGCATTATCCGTCTGATCATGACGGTGACTGGGTTATTTCCGTGGGTGCCAGTAATGACAGAGAAGACTCACCCCCATCTTCGTATGAACGGCGCGTTCACATTGATGACGGTTACACCTGGAGTTCGAACTATGGCAACGAGGTGGATGTAATTGCCCCTGGTATTCGAATATGGAGCACCCTCAGGACTTGGCATAGTACCCCCT
>JALGWB010000273.1 GCA_025774405.1 bacterium | reverse complement strand
GCCCAAGCCTCGCCTGCCAGGTTCTGTGGAGCCCGAGTCTTTGTCCGATTGCGAGAGCGAGAATGCACACGTTGACACTGTGAGTGAACGTGTACTCATCGTGATCTTTGATTGCGGTGAGTGCAAGAACCGATGCCTCATCCTCGAGGAGGGCATCAGCGGCAGTCTGAACTGCTCTTCTGGCCTTCCTCAAGCTCACTGCTGCCCGGGTCGTTGGTGCCATCAGAACTTCTCTGGCTGTTGCAAGCGCATTGAAGAAAGCACGCCTTGCTCGCTCACGGGGTGTAGGTGGCTTTATCCCGAGATCCTCAAGATCCTCATCGGTCTCCTTCGAAGGAGTGATCGTGATGTGATGGAGCCCGAGCCGGTTGACCTCCTCAACAAGCTTTGCGCCAGCTACCGAGGAAGCTTCGAGCTGGGTCAGTGTCTTTAGAAACTTTACGATTTCATCTCTGGATATACCTGTTTCGATCAAGATCTTTTCTATTCCAAGTACCTTTGCCTTGTTAAGCAGGTGTTTGTAGCTGCTGAAGTTTGAAACGTCGCAACGGATTCTTTCTGCATTTATGAAGATGCAGTCACGCCACAGCCTGATCTCAATGGCTCCGCCCATCAGGAGCTCATCAAGTGTTTTCATGAGTGTGGTGCTTGCATGACTGACGGTATCATTCTGCGGATCGTAGATCTGGAGCAACCTCTCAAGGGCAGCGAGCTGGGTAATAAGCATCCTTGCAGCCTGCAATTCGATTGCACGCTCGTTGTGCTCAGACTCTTTCGGTGCTTTTTGAATTACTTTCTCTTGCATCGCTTTTCATCCTCTTAAGGCATTTGCGAGCCGCCTTCTGGAGAGTGCCAGAGGATCTTTCGATTAGTTGTTCAATCGCAGTCAGCGCAACGTCCCTATCAAGCAAATGCATGACCTGAATCAAGGCTATCTTGGTAGTTTCAATCTCCCGCTTACCGAAGAATCGCCTGGTTCTGAGGATCTCCTCGACCACCTGTCTCTGGCCTTGAGGTGGCAGGCTGCGGATTGTCAGTAGAATAGCCATTCTTGAATCCACGGAGAGGCGGCCGAATTCCTTTGATTTGAAGATGTCAACTATCCTTTCAACTGCCTCCTCACCTTGAAGTCTTACAAGCGAGACGAGGGCTCTTCGCTTAACGGCGATGTCGGGATCATCGGTGAGCTTGATCACGACCTGGACTGCCCTTTCGCCTGCAACATTGCCGAGCATGGATGAAACCTTTCCTCTTATTCTTGCAGCAGGATGATCGGCGAAGGTTGCCGCAAGCATCAGCGCATCCTCGGAACCAATTGCTTCTAGCACAGCAAGTACGCCTTCAATTACCTCAGCTGATTCGTCTTGAACTGCTTCAAGCAATCTATGGGGATGGCTCCGAGCAAGGTTTGACAGGGCACTTATTATGGTTTGCCTCGCTGACGCATTCTTGCAGACTGGAAACATCTTGAGTATCGGAGCAATAGCGGGTTCATCGAGCCTTGAAAGGTAGGCCAAGCACTGGACATGTTCAACTTCATTGTTGCCGGTGAGCATGTCGCTAATCACTTTGAGGTTTTCTTCTGAGAGTGCCAAGGCAAGGACTCGCTTGAGGACCGCGTCGGCCTGTTCATTACCGAGGCTTTCAACGAAGATCCTTATCCTTGAAAGCGCATCGGCGGCAAGTGCTACCTTTCTGTTTGCAAGACATCGATTAAGAAAACCAATGAAAGCATTTTCAAGATCGACCAACGCCTCCACTGAGGGATCGGACTGAAAGCATTGGGCAAGGACCTGCCAGGACTTAAGCAAGAAGAGGTCGTCGTGAGTAGCGAATGCAAGTTCCTGGACTTCACGGATTTCGTCAGTCGTAAGGGCTATGGTTGGCTTTATCTTCTCAACGTCGCTGGCAACTTTGCTCCAGGTGACAGGCGTCTCAACGATTCTCTTGAATTCTTGTGAAGGTTGTCGAGGCCTTTCACTGGCGGTCTCGGATGGCTCTATGTCACTGACTTCATAATAGGTAATGCCGTGAAGGTCCTTCTCCCAGAGGAGTGTTACAAGGTCATCCTCTATTCGATCGGCATCGAGTGCTCTCGTTAAGGCATCGAAAAAAGCGACAATCTCATCTGTGGTTACATCCTGGTGAAAGGTTATGAGCCTGATTCCGTCACGGTAGAGTCTGAATGCGAGACTTTGATATTTGTCTGAGTCGGAATAGACAGTTTTACCCTTGTAGAGAAGTTCGAATTCCTTGACGATGAGCGTTAGGGCCTCATTTTCTTCGAAGAAGCGATGAAGTGAGTCTATGAGATTCTGGAGTGACTGGATGAACATTCTGTTGTTGGGAAGGTACATCTGATACGCCTTGGCAGCCTTGATCAGGAGACTGACAATCTCCTTGACCTGGTCTTGTTTGGATGTGGAAACCTTTTCAGGCGATGTCACACCTATCCCCCGGGACAAGTCTTGTAATCGGCCAAAGCGTACGCCTGCCCTGGCGTCCACCTCTGTCAATATCGGCATCCCAGCTGATCTGCTTTAAACAACCGGCTTGGACGGACCACTCGTCAGATAGATCGTGGATTGACAGAGGGGACTAATGGGGTGTGCTGGTATTGGATTCATCAGAGGGGGTGGGTGAAGAGCCGCGCAACACTTTGGGCTCAAACTCAATGCGGACGATACACGGACCTCGAGGGAGCACTCAGTCAGGCTAATGATAAAGGGAAAGCATGAGGGGGGTGAGACTCCTGTGCCTTCACGCAAGCGAAATGATTGACGAAGCGCTTCCGGGATGACTATCATCTCTTGGGAAGCACACCTCAGGAGATGCGGCACTGATCCCCTAGTCACTTGGAGGGGGTGTGGATACACAGAGATTGGGTCTCCAAGGAAACGATTACTGTGTCGAGCGATGATTGTTCGGGGTGAGATGGATGAGAGCTGTGAGGCACGGAGTGGTTTTGGGATTAGGATGTTGGAGTATTCTTCTATTGATGGTGTTTTGTGCATTTTCTGGTGAGCCAGGTGGTTGCGTTAGGCTTCGGGATCGGGACTTGGGAGAGATAGATCATGAGAGACTTGTTTTGGATGCGGAGGCGAGAGCAGATTTGGGAGAGAAGATAGACAGATACATTGCCACTCGACCGGGATTTCTTTCGCATCCTTGGCGCAGGGTTGCGCTTGGTTTTCTTGAGACTCCTGTGTTGGGTAGGCGAGTGCGCCTGGTGGTTTCAGTAGTTATGAATTATGTGGAGGAGTGCTACACAGCCTGGGTTGAGTTACCACCATC
>JALGWB010000272.1 GCA_025774405.1 bacterium | reverse complement strand
CAATCTTTCCAGTGAAGCTCTCCTGAGGATGCTGAGCGAGATCGGTGTCACTGTCAAGAGCCACATGAGCGCCATCGAGGAGGAAACCATCCAGGCTGTTAGAGAAAAACTGACGGCTGAGAAGGAAGCGGTAAAGAAGGAAGTTGAGCGCAAGAAGCGTTTGACTGAGGAGACCGAAGTTAAGCCCAAGGTTCAAGAGAAACCGCCCGAGCCACCGCGAAAAGTCTTCAGGAGACGGCCTGACGAGAAATCGGTGAAGGAAACAGTCCGCAAGACGCTTGCCGAGATTGAAGGGGTGGGTAAACCCCGTCGCAGACGACGGAAGCCGAAGCCCGATATTGAGGGCGTTGGGGTTGAAGAGCGGAAGATCAGGGTGACTGAGCTGAGCTCGGTGGCCGAGCTGGCTCATGCCCTCAGTGTGAAACCAAGTGAGGTTATCGCCTGCTGTATGCGGTTGGGTTTGATGGCAACAGTGAATCAGCGACTAGATGCCGATACCATTGAAGCTGTTGCCGATGAGTTCGGCTATGAGGTTGAGTTTGAGAAGGAATATGGAGCCGAGATTGCTGAAGAGATCAAGACTGCTCCGGAACCACGTCCACCGGTCGTGACAATAATGGGGCATGTTGACCATGGAAAGACATCGTTGCTCGACTACATCCGCAAGACCAATGTTGTGGCAGGTGAGTCCGGTGGCATCACCCAACACATTGGAGCATACGAAGTCGAAACAAGCGTGGGCCGTGTTACCTTCCTCGATACGTCAGGACATGAAGCCTTTACGGCCATGAGGGCTCGAGGGGCTCAAGTCACTGATATCGTTGTGCTTGTTGTTGCTGCTGATGAGAGAGTCATGCCGCAGACCATTGAAGCCATTGATCATGCGAAGGCTGCGGAGGTTCCTATCATTGTCGCCATCAATAAGATTGATCTTCCAAATGCGAATGTTGACCGTATCAAGCAGGATCTGGCTAACCACGGACTTGTGCCCGATGATTGGGGAGGCAAAACAATCATGATACCGATTTCGGCAAAGACGGGCGAGGGTATCGATCATCTGCTTGAGGCGGTTCTGCTCCAGGCTGAGGACATGAAACTGGTCGCACCAAAGGAGGGTAGGGCCAGTGGCGTGGTGATTGAGTCTCGTGTCGAACAGGGAAGAGGTATTGTTGTCACCGTTCTGGTTCAAAAGGGCAATCTCACCATTGGTGATTCCTTTGTTGCAGGTGTATGGCATGGTAGAGTGAGGGCGATGTTCAATGAACGCCGTAAGCGAGTTGATGTGGCATATCCTTCAACACCTGTTGAATTACTGGGGTGTCAGGGCGTGCCACAGGCTGGAGATTCCTTCCTGGTTACCAGAGACGAGCGTGAGGCAAGAGAGATTGCACTTAAGCGGCAGCTGCTCCAGCGAGAGCGCGAGCTGAGGCGTGTTCCTCACATAAGCCTGCAGGATCTTCATGAGAAGGTGAGAGCTGGTGAGCTCAAGGAGCTGAGAGTTGTTGCCAAAGCCGATGTTGATGGTTCGGTTGAAGCGCTTAGTGACGTGCTCGAGCGGCTCAGCCAGGATGACATAGGCGTAAAGATAATCCACAGAGGCGTCGGCGCAATAAATGAGTCAGATGTGCTTCTGGCTGGTGCATCAGATGCTATAGTCATCGGTTTGCATGTGGGTATACTGCCAAGAGCACGAGACCTCGCCAAACGGGAGAACGTTGACCTGCGGACATACGATGTCATCTATGAAGTCTCAAAAGACATAAACGCTGCTATGCAGGGGCTGCTGGGTCCGAAGATCGAGGAGAAGATCATCGGTAGCGCTGAGGTGAGAAGGGTCTTCAATATCACTAAAGTCGGGACGATAGCTGGCTGCTATGTTACTGATGGTATCGTATCGAGAAATGCAATGATAAGAGTCCGGCGTGACGGTGAGACCCTTCATGAGGGCAAGATCAGATCGCTCAAGCGGTTCAAGGATGATGTCAAAGAGGTGGCTCAGGGTTTTGAGTGTGGGATAGCTATCGAGGATTTCAATGACTTCCAGGAAGGTGACATGCTGGAAGCCTTTGTGCTCGAAGAAGTAGAGAGATAGGGTCCTGTCTTGGTCGTCTGTACTTGCCTCGTCAGTCTCCACATTCCTGGTAGTGGTTCCCTGAAAGCTAAGCGTTTGGTGGTCAGACGTTTGAAAGACAGAATACGGAATAAGTTTAACGTGTCGGTAGCCGAAGTCGATGACTTGGACCTCTGGCAACGAGCGACTCTGGGTGTAGCCGTTGTCTCCAAGGATGGCTATTTTGGACAGCAGGTTATCTCGAATGTAATAGGGCTCATCGAAGCTGAGCGCAATGTTAATGTCATAGATATACAAACCGCTGTGAGGTGATTCCTCTGGAGAGAAGAAGGTTAAACAGACTGGGTGATCAGATCCAGGAGGAGGTCAGCGATATCATCCATCGCAGACTCAAGGATCCGCGGATAGGTTTCGTAAGTGTCACAGGTGCCAGAGTAACAGCCGATCTCAGTTTCGCCTATGTCTATGTGAGCATAATGGGCACGGATGAGGATATCGAGAAGGGCTTCGAATCGCTGGTGGGTGCTGCGAGATTCATCAGAGCAGAGCTCGGCAAGCGTTTGAGGATAAAGCGCATTCCTGAGATACGCTTTCTCTATGACGATTCCAGTGCCCGTGGTGCAAGAATCGAGTCCATCTTGAAACATCTTAGGGAAGATCTTGATGCATGACTACAGGGTAATTGCTGAAATCTTCAGATCGAGAAAATCATTCCTTGTGACCTCCCATATAGATCCTGACGGGGATGCTGTAGGAAGTATGCTTGCTATCTATTCTATTCTCAAAAGGTTAGGAAAAGCACCTAAAGTAGTGTTAGAAGACGAGGTGCCGCCTAACTTTGCCTTTCTTGAGGGTAGTGGCGAGGTTACAAGGGGGCCTGTTGAGCCGTCTGAAGTGGCCATTGTGGTTGATTCAGCTTCAGTTGATCGAACTGGTACAGTCAAGGACATGCTCTTGGCTTGCGATGTCATTGTCAATATCGACCACCATCGGTCCAACGGTGACTTTGGGGATTACAACCTCGTAGTCGAAACAGCCGGTGCTTGCGGGGAGATAGTGTATCACTTGCTGGAAGAAATCGGTGAGGGCATCACAGTCGGTGAGGCTGAAGCACTCTATGTAGCCATTCTTAGCGATACCGGGTGCTTCAGGTTCCCAACAACCACGTCAGAGACGATGCGTATAGCAGCGCATCTGCTTGACCTTGGAGTCAAACCCTACCATGCTGCTTCAGAGATATTC
>JALGWB010000271.1 GCA_025774405.1 bacterium | reverse complement strand
AGGCGCCGATGAAGGCGATGGCTGTCAGCATCCAGGATGTCTTCCCTGAGGACGTCGATGGTAGGCCAACCAGCGAGATGCCGCTCATCCAGGAGGTTACCAACTACGACGATATTGATGTTGTTGTGAGTCTTGCTACCGGGGCCATCGGGGAATGGTGGGCAAATCTTATTAATGCCCAGTTCGGTGTTGATGTGGCTGTGGGCTGCACTGCAGTTTCCGCCCCCAAGTATTATGCTTATCTGAGAGCAGGACAGATGATTGGTCTGCTCGGTGGGCTTAAGGGTGCTTCCGAATACGAAAAGCTGCTGATAGACCGTTACCCTGAAGCACGGCGTCTCTATGCAAGACCCGAGGAAGCAAAAAGAGCTGCAATGACGGGTATGGATGTTCAGTCGATTGTGCATATCATAATCATTGCATTCATCATCTTTGGAAATACCATGTACTTCGCTCTGAGGAGGAGTCAAAGGAGGTAGGTGATGGCACCGGCCGGGATATCTTTCGGTGTATGGGTAAATGCTTTCCTGACACTTTGCATACTCAGTTTCCTCTACAAAGATAATCCCTTTTTCAGGTTTGCTGAAAGCCTTTTTGCTGGGATGTCCCTGGGCTACTATATCGGTCTAGCAACGCAGAACACCCTCAAACCGAATCTCTTCAGTCCGCTTTTTCATGACTTCCCGGGAAATGTTGCATTACTCATCCCCATGGCCCTGGGCATAATGCTTTACTTCCGCTACATATCCAGCATCGCCTGGCTGGCGAGAATAGCACTCGCTGTCTATATTGGCTACTATGTTGGGGTCTATCTGATGCAGAAGCTCCATGGTGATATTCTATTTCAATCACGTGATACGATTGTGCCCCTGACAACCGGTGGTATCGAGACTCTCTGGAACATCGTCATTATGGTTGGCGTCTTCTCGGTTCTGATCTACTTCTATTTTTCCGCTGAACACAAAGGTGCTGTCGGCAAGATCTCTCGATTGGGTATCTACTTCCTCATGATTTCATTTGGAGCGAGTTTTGGCTATACGATCATGGCAAGAATATCACTGCTTATGGGCCGATTCTCGTTTCTCTACAATACCTGGTTGCGACCATTGGTCTCTGGTTAGCCAGTCGGACAGATCCGTTTAGTCTTGGATCTATCATGGTCTTGTCCTTTCCAGTGGTCTGAGTGAATCAGCATCTGGAAGAAACATGTCTTGCAGGATCATAGGTCTCATAACCGATTTCGGATCGATAGACTGGTTTGTCGGTGTTATGAAGGCCGTGATGCTTTCGATCAATCCATCAGCCAGCATCATTGAAGTAACAAATGGAGTTCCTCGCCAGAATATAAAGGCTGCTGCTTTTGCTGTCCTCGCATCTTACCGATTTCTGCCACCTGAATCGATCATCGTGATTGTTGTTGACCCGGGTGTGGGAAGCGAACGCTCGATCATATGCGCCAAGGCAGCAGGAAGATATTTTCTTGCTCCGGACAACGGCGTACTATCACCGCTTTTGGAGAGAGAGAGGCCTGAGCAAATGGTCAGGGTATCGAATAGTGAATTCTTCCTTCGGCCCGTAAGTTCGACGTTTCATGGGCGCGATATCTTCGCTCCGGTGGCGGCCCACCTATCACTTGATCTTGAACTGGGGAAGCTGGGACCGCCGGTTGAGCAATATGAGAAAGTCTCTCTCACAGAGGCTGATTTCGATGGAAAGCAGCTCAGACTTGAGGCACTCTGGATCGATTCCTTTGGAAACATAGTCACGAATTGCTCATCTCGGGTCCTTGCCAAGGTAGTGGCGAGACTTGGATGCGATCTTCTTATCGAGGGTTACAACCGCAGATTCAGGATTTGTGATTTCTACGGAGCCTGTCAAGCCGGAGATCTGATCGGTCTTGTGGGAAGCACGGGTAATCTGGAGATCTCGATTGTGCTCGGGAGTGCAGCAGAGGCTCTTGGAGCCAGAGTCGGAGATGAGTTCGTGATTACCAAGATCGAGTAGCATAACTGTGGGTATTTGGTTATCATACACGTGGGAGTTGGAATGACGAGCCTTATCAGATGAGGTCGAGGCAATGAGGAATCTCCCACTACAAAGAGGAATAATCTATGGACCGGTCAGTTCCCGGAGGCTCGGCCGATCCCTCGGGATAAACCTATCGCCTACAGGACACAAGGTTTGCTCATTCAACTGTATCTACTGTCATTATGGGTGGACCGGTACGCTCACCGATGACCTTTCAAAACATGTGAGCGAATTACCAGAACCCGAGTTGGTCGAAGCGGAATTGCTGGAGGCATTACAAAGGCTTGATCCGCCTCCTCAATACATAACCTTCTCAGGCAACGGCGAACCCAGTCTTCACCCTGACTTTCCCAAGATAGTTGATCTTGTCCTGGGGGTGAGGAATAACCTTGGACTCAATGCCAGAGTTGCCATTCTGTCAAACTCGACAGGTGCTAAGAATGAGGCTGTAAGGAAGGCTCTGGCAAAACTTGATGTTAGAATCATGAAACTCGATGCGGGTGATCCTGCCGTTTTTGAGCGCATCAATCGACCCGCACCTGGAGTTGTACTTGATGCAATAATCGAAGGGCTGACACTTCTTGACGATGTGACTTTGCAATCCGTATTCGTCGATGGTGCATTGAGCAATACAGGTTTGGAGGATGTGGATGCCTGGCCTGAGAAGGTTGCTCTGATACACCCAGCGACCGTTCAGATCTATAGCCTTGAAAATGCGCCTGCGATGCCAACACTTACTGGTGTACCCATTGAGAGGCTGGAGGCAATAGCGGATAGGGTTCGAAGTCTGGGAATTGATGCTCAGGTCTTCTGAACAAGTTTCGACAGATTGCCTGCTTTGGCGAATTCCTCAAAATCTTCCATACCTTCGAGAATGATGTCTGATGCATAGCGTATAACCCAGTTGGTCTTGAGATTGGTGATACTTATGATCTTTACCCCAGCGCGTTTTGCCTCCCACATTTCAATAGCGCTTCCCATACTTGCCTCAGGTAAGTATGCTATCAAGACATCGCTTGACTTTGCTGCCCTAACTGACTCCTCCAGCACCCTGGAAGCCCTTTCATCATCATAGGTCGGTGACTCCGGATGAAGCGAGACAGGACAGTAGATCTCAGCTTCTGGAAGACACTCCTCTATGATTTGCTTTATCCTTTCACGGTAGCCCTGCTCGTGAACATCGAGTCCCTGATACGAGCCCTGGATTATACCACAGATGAAAACCCTCATTGGAATTTCCTCCACTTTTTTCAAATCATAGTTGAAACGTGGCATCCCAGGTATTATAGTCTAAGCAA
>JALGWB010000270.1 GCA_025774405.1 bacterium | reverse complement strand
TCATCAGGGATACCGTTATCGCTGAGAGCAAGTTGTATCTCACAGCAACGGTCCCGAAAGCGAACAGTCTTGAAAACACATTACCCAGGAGCACGTATAACGGGTAACCAGGTGGATGGGCTATACTGAGGCTGCGTGAGGCAGCGATGAGTTCACCACTGTCCCCAGGAAGCAGCCCTCGAGGCAAGATTACGGTGTAAAGCACAAGCGATGCAAGCAGGATTAAGAGGGCTACTCTTGTCTCCTTCAAGGCACCTCCTCAGTCGACCCACCTATCGCAATGCAGAACCAACGGCATTCACGGTAGGTTGAGACGTCAATCTTACCATCAGCGCCAATCATATGGCAATTCTGGAGGTTTTTCCAGCTCAAGCTGCCCGGCCGGATGCGGAAATCTTTGACACGATAGCCAGATGTGGTATCATAAGCAGGGAGGTGACAGGTATGCAGGAGGTTTTGCACATGCTCTCATCGCCTTGGGTTGTAGGGCCAATCGTCTTCATAGGCTGGCTTATCGGATTAACTATAATAATGCGAATAATTTACGGTCGTATCCGTGACCTCGCTGCCAGAACTTCCACAGATGTCGACGACGTCATAATCGGAGCGCTCCGCCTCCCAATGCTACTTGTGATCATAGTAACAGGTGTTCTCATAGTGGCGCGAATTCTACCGCTTGCCCCTGATTGGGACAAGGGTGTCAATCTCGGCGTGAAGTTAGCAATTATCCTCGCTGGTGTCCTTTTTGTGGATGGGTTGGTGAAGGCGCTCCTCCGGCGGGCAGCGCGAAAAGCCGCATTCGTCAGAACCTCGGCTGCCATAGTCCAGACCACGGTGAGGGGTGTTATTATCCTAATAGCTGTTCTCGTGATCCTCGATACTGCAGGAGTTTCCATAACTCCGCTTGTCGCCTCACTTGGAGTTGGCAGTCTGGCTGTAGCCCTGGCACTTCAATCGCCCCTGGCTAACTTCTTCGCCGGTATCCAGATACTGGCTGATAAGCCAATCGAAGTCGGGCAGTACATACGGCTTGACAGCGGCGAAGAGGGCTATGTCACTAATATAGGATGGCGCAGCACCACCATACGCGCTTTGCCGAACAACCTCATTGTGATACCAAACTCTCGTATTATGGATGCCATCATCACCAACTACTACAGACCCCAGCGGGATCTATCAATTCTCGTGCAGGTTGGTGTTCACTACGACAGTGATCTGGAGCATGTTGAGCGCGTCACATGCGAGGTAGCGAAAGAGGTGCTCCAGGAAGTCCCTGGCGGCAAGAGGGATTTTGAACCCTTTATCAGATATCACACTTTTGGGGATTCAAGCATCAACTTCACAGTCATTCTCCGGGCCGAAGAGTTTGTTGATGGTTATCTTTTGAAGCATGAGTTCGTTAAACGGCTTCATAAGAGGTTTAAGCAGGAAGGGATAGTGATTCCCTTCCCTATAAGAACTCTCGACATAAAGAAGGAGGATTTATTGCTCCTCAAAGGTGATGTCCCACCATCTTAGGGTGGGAGGGAGGATGAGCGATGGAGTTTAAGGTTGGGCAGGACATAGTCTATCCAAAATATGGCCTGGGCAGGATTCTGGAAGTGAAGTATCGAAAATTGCCAACAGGCAGGCGAACAAAAGGAGTTCTCATACGTTTTCCGGCAATGCATATGACCGTCTGGGTGCCGGAGGAGCGGTTGAGACAGACAAAGGTGCGGAAACCCATATCGAGGTATATGGCCAGAAAGATTATCAAAGTGCTTAAGAGCAGGGCACGATTCCGAACAGGCACCAAAGCGAAGGAAAGAGCTCAGTATTACAAGGAGAAGGTGCTCTCAGGTAATCCGATTGAACTTGCTGAAACCGTTCGTGATCTAGTGAGGCTCTCGATAAGGAAATCACTCAATGTGAGAGAGGCCGAGATTGCCAATAAGGCACTCAGAACTCTGGTAAGGGAGCTTGCTCTTGCGACCAACAAGAGCGTCGAAGACATGAAGGAAGAAGTCGAGGCTATCCTTTACCGTTAGTTTCCCATCTCAAGACACTAACTCAGTGGGCCAATGCAGTTAAACAAGTTCAACGACATCCTTGTACGAAGGGACTGTGCAAGACCAGCCCAGCTCTGCCTTGATTAGATCGGCAAAACCATCCGCCTGATCTGGTTCTCCATGGGTTATGAAAACATGTTTTGGAGGCTTCTTGAGATTTGAAATCCACCTGAGAAGTTCCTTTCGGTCAGCGTGCCCTGAAAAACCATGTATTTGAAAGATCCTGGCACGGATATTCCTGGTCTCACCGAGGATACGCACCTGACGGTGCCCTTCAACGAGCTCTCTGCCGAGTGTTCCTCGGGCTTGATAACCGATGAAGAGGATTGTACTTTCGGGGCGCTCGACGTTGTTGACAAGATGATGCTTTATGCGCCCGCCTGTACACATGCCTGAACCTGCAATAATCAGGTTTCCGCTTGTGTAATTGATGGCTTTGGAATCTTCGACACTTGTCACCATCTTAAGAGTTGGAAATCTGAAAGGTGAGTGCCCAGACGCTATCAACTCCCTCATCTCATCGTCATAGAGGTCAGGGAAGTGGCTAAAGACCTCCGTCACCTTGATTGCCATCGGGCTGTCCATGAAAACAGTCAGCGGGGGTATGCGGTCATTGAGCAGGAGGTTGTTCAATCTGTAAAGCAATTCTTGGGCTCTTTCTATGGCAAAGCTGGGTATGACGATATTACCCCCAGCCTTCTTTGTCACATTTATGATCCTGGAAAGCATTACGTCGATATCGACTGGGTCTTCATGGAGACGATTACCGTAGGTTGATTCTGTGATCACATAGTCAGCTTCATCAAACACAGTGGGGTCATTGAGAATCGGCTTGTCCCACCTGCCAATGTCTCCCGAGAAGAGGATTCGCATTGGTCGGGGAGCATCGGTTTCCAGAGTTACCATTGCTGATCCAAGGATATGACCGGCATCGTGAAAAGTAGCGGTGATACCGTCGATTATCTCAACAGGCTTTGAGTAAGGAGCAGGCTCAAGGAGGGGAAGGCTGGCATTCACATCTTGCCTGGTGTAAAGCGGAACTTCGGGATAAGGGCCTTTTCTTCCCTCCTTTTCATGACGCTTTCGCTTGAAAGCTGCGTCCTCCTCGAGCAGGTGTGCTGAGTCAATGAGTGCTATCTTGGTGATTTCGGCAGTTGCACCTGTGCAGTGGATTGTGCCGTGGAAGCCCCGTTTGACGAGTCGGGGTATGAAACCTGAATGATCGAGGTGGGCGTGGGTCAGGATAATTGCCTTTATTGACAACGGTGTCACTGGAAAGG
>JALGWB010000269.1 GCA_025774405.1 bacterium | reverse complement strand
CTTCAAGCAGAGCCGTCATGCCGGCCGTGATAGTCCTGCCGTCAATGAACCAGACACTCGCACCAGCCAGAATCTCGAGTCTGTGCCCGTTACCTGCCAGTGTCATCCTCTTAAGATCACGATCCCATCTCGATTCAAGATTGAGGATTCTGGCAATATCATCTGCTGAAACAAAAATGGTCTCTCTGACCTGATGTGCTTTTATCTGCTCGGCAGGTCGCCTGTCAGCATAGAATACATTGACGGTTTCAGCCCTGACCGAAGTTACAGCCAATACCGCCAGTAGAGGTGCAAGCCAGAGTCTCATGTGTTCGATCTCACCCCTAGGTTAATCGGCATCTCCACCATCGAAAAGTAAATCTAATAGCGCTTGCCTCTTTGCTTACGTATCTCCCGCTCGGCTTCGCGTTTGGCCATTTCCTGTCGCTTATCCCGCTTGGGCTTTCCCCGAGCCAGAGCAACTTCGACCTTAACAAGCCCCCTGACGATATAGACTCTCAAAGGGATGAGGGTCAATCCTCGCTCGATCACCCTACCACAGAGCCTTTCAATCTCCCGCCTGTGAAGCAACAGTTTCCTCTTGCGCTTGGGATCGGGTCGAAAATGGGCACTCTTTTCATACGGAGATATGTGCATGTTCATGAGGAAGACCTCACCACCCTCTATAACCCCATAGGCATCCTGCAAACTTACCTTGCCTTGCCTCACTGA
Source organism: bacterium (assembly GCA_025774405.1). Classification (GTDB taxonomy): domain Bacteria; phylum Arandabacterota; class Arandabacteria; order Arandabacterales; family Arandabacteraceae; genus JALGWB01. Next base: position 2,627 of record JALGWB010000269.1, on the reverse strand, counting down.
TTTTACCTCACTGCCTATGAGCATAATACCGGCTTCGAAGGTATCAAGAATGAAGTAGTCGTACCTGGCTCTCCGGTTAAGACAAACTGTTCGCTCGTTCGCTGAGCTCGCTCTATCATCGCTCGGCTTCTTCTTACCCATGACTATTCCTTCTTTAGCGACAGCTCTCTCGGAATACGCTCCTGCCAGAAATGGACATCCGTGAAACCTGCCTCAAGAGCCACTTTATTACAGATCCCCAATCCAAGCGCAGTGTCCTCAGGATGGTGAGCATCGGAACCCATAGCTATCCTTGCGATGCCAAGCGTTCTTGCTATGTGCACAATCTCATGCTCTGGGTAGATTGTCGGCAATCCCTTTCGAAGCCCTCCGCTATTGAGCTCAAGTCCAGTGCCCTGCTTCACCATCTTCTCAAGTACAGGTTCGACCAGTCCCCTGTGAGCCACTCTGATCTGTTCTCCGTAGTATGCAAGCCCACACCTTTTGTAGATGTCGATATGGGCAATACAATCGAAAAGCCCACTCTCGACTGCGGCATCGAGATATTCGAAATACACTCTGGCAAGGTCAGCGAGCTTTCTTCTCGAAAAGTAGTCAGGGGCCTCACGTGGTGAGACGATGTCAATACCCTCGAGTGTATGAATGCCACCAAGAACGAAGTCGAGATCCTCAGATGATATGAATTCCTCGATGAGATGTTCGATTCCAGGCACGTATCCGACCTCGAGTCCACAGAGCACGGTTATTCCAGCATCGTCAAATCTTCTGGCTGCCTTCCTTACATCGCTGACATAGTGATCGAGCCATCGATCGGTGACATCCACGATCCTCCCGTGGAGCCGAATACGACCGTCGTGATGCCTTCTTTGAGGGTCAAGATCACAGTGAGTGGTGAAGCATATGTGGCTTACACCTCTTTCAATCGCCACCCTGATATAATCCTCAACCGATCCCTCAGCATCGATCGAATATTCACAATGGACATGAAGATCTACCATATCAGTTTGTCGTAATTCTGCATTGATAGTTGACAATGATTGCACTTTGAAATAGGATTATCAACAGAAATGAACATGCCGAAGTGGCGGAACTGGCAGACGCGCTGCGTTCAGGGCGCAGTGAGGGTATCCTCGTAGGGGTTCGACTCCCCTCTTCGGCACCAGCCTCTTTTGTCGCTCAAGTTACGTCTAATACCTGCCGACTAGCTATACGAAGACAATCAAAAGCCTGACAGCATACACCTGATGCATTGACGAGGGCTTGGGTCTTCACAGGAGGCTACAAGTGAGACTGGCGTACATAGTCATCGCCATCCTGATCTGCGGCTGTGGTGGCCCCGTGACCAAGTATAGCCATGAGCTCGTTGGCGACTTCGACGACATAAATGACTATGATAGCCCCCCTGTTCTACTGGCTGCTGCTGTGCCTGAGTATCCTGAGATGGCGCTTGATGTTGGAGCTGAAGGGCGAGTCGTGCTCAAGCTACTCATCCTCGAGGATGGGAAAGTTGGAAGAATCCAGGTTGTCGAGGCTTCAAATCCGATCCTGGTACAGGGAGCGATAAATGCCGCTGCTGATTGCATCTTTGCCCCAGCCAGAAAGAATGGTAGACCCTGTTGTGCAACGACGCTCCTGCCCTTTGTGTTTGACAAGGACGCCGAACGTATAAGGGTGAGAAGAGGGATTGAAACTACGAAGAGCATCTATCTGAAGCCTGCTCGTAATGATAGCTCACCCGCTCTTGATTCCAAGCCTTAACTTGTGCAGCCTCCGCCACAATCGAGTTAGCATCCACAGTCCCAACGCCATACCTGATGCGAAAATCTCCCATGGGAATCGCCCTGGCAACTCCCCCCTGAAAGTGACACCGTGGTTGTAGGCAAAGGCGAGGAAGATTACAAAGGCTGCCCCAACAACAATCATCCATTCATAGGTCGCTATGGGAAGCCTCTCAGCAAGGTCCCTGAATTTGAAGTACATATTAGAGGCAGCTATCATGAGAATAGAGACGAGAACAGGTGCAACCACAGGTCCCGTCCATATAACAGGGACGAGGAACAGGAGATCCCATGTCAGCAGCGAAGGGGGCCAACCGATGGCAACCCTGAGCCAGACATAGTAGAATATGTCCCAGATGCCGAAGAGAAACATGAAACTCACTAACCTTCCCCTTCTGGTTTGCTCAGCCAGGAAGGCAACAGCTATAAGCATCGCAATCGTTGCTACCTCCCTAGCCAGCTCAATAACTGCCATATCGATCGGAATCCGCTTGATCGGAAAATCGAAACCCTGAGGATAGAAGATTGTGCGAAGGTAGATGACGACTGAGGCCTCAAGATAAGCCATGGCAATTGCAAACACGGCAAGCAGTAACAGCCTATTTCTCACCACACTTTTCATCAATCACACCTTTTCGCTAGATCGACTGAGCTATTATAATAGCTACGGATAAGGTAGCAAGGGGGAACTGATGGCTCTCCCACCAAGATCACTCACCGTTCCCGCTCTACTGCTTGCCATAGCTTTGACGGGTCAAGATCTGGCAGCATCAAGCCAGGCTCAGGAAATTGAGCAATTGTTGCTTGACCATCCAGATTCAGCCGAGCTCTATGTCGAACTTGCGTCCG
>JALGWB010000268.1 GCA_025774405.1 bacterium | reverse complement strand
CTTGCCGCTCTTTCTGCAGGTACCCTCAACTCCAGGGGTTACTTTGGTCTGCCAGCTCTGGCACCGGCTCTCTTAAACGTTTCACTTATCGTAACCTCCGTGGTTCTTCTTAGAAGGTATCAGGGTATGAGTGAAAGGATGGTGACCATCTTCTCGATCGGAGCCCTGGTGGGTGGTGTCCTGCAGATTGCGATCCAGATGCCACGCCTTTGGAAGACCGGACATAGACTCGGATTTGATCCTGATTTCAGGGATCCCGGAGTTCGTTGGGTTGGTAGACTGATGCTGCCGGGGTTGCTAACGTTTGCAGTGACTCAGATAAACATCCTTGTCGATACACTCCTCGCAACAACCTTGCCTGAAGGAAGTGTGACTGCATTGAGACTTGGTAACAGAATTGCGCTTCAACCAATGGGCATCTTCGGGGTTGCAATCACCACGGCCATTCTCCCCACACTTTCACGCCATGCAGCCAGAAAGGATATGGAGAAACTGCTAGGTGATTTCATTTTCTCAATCAAGCTGATCCTTGCTCTTCTTATTCCCTCAACGGTTCTCTTACTTTCCCTGGCGAAGCCAATTGTAAGGCTGCTTTTTGAACGGGGTGAATTCAGCGCACTTAGGTCAACACCCATGACGGCAGGTGCGCTTGTCTATTACAGCCTGGGGCTCTTTGCCTACGGCGGTTCAAGGAGTTTTATCCAGGCCTTCTACTCCTTGAAGGACACGGTCACGCCTATGAAGGTGGTAATGGTGGTGGTCGCTACCAACGTTGTGCTCAACCTTATTCTCGTGCGCTCTCTCGGATTGCGCGGACTGGCTCTCGCAACCTCAATTTCCGGAATGGTCGGATTGCTGCTGTTGGCTTCGAGGCTCAGGCTGAGATTGGGCATCGTGGGGGGTAAACAGATCCTGGCAACCGTGGGTAGAGTGATCTTGGCCTCAGCATGCATGGGTATCGTTGCAATCTACATTTCGAGACTGACTGCTCCGCTGGCAGTTGACATTTGGGGGAGGCTCATCCAGGTGCTTGCCTCTGGAATGGCAGCCCTGGCCGCATACCTCGGATTGGCATTGGCGCTAAAGATCAAAGAGATTATCTTTGTTTTGGAGATAATCATCAACAGGGTCTTTAGGAGATGAACGACCGATTGAGGTCAAAACTCGACGACCTTCCATCCTGCCCGGGCGTCTATACCTTCAAGGACAGACTCGGGAAGATAATCTATGTCGGCAAGGCAAAGTCATTGCGTAGCCGTGTGAGATCATATTTCGGTGAGGGCGAGCCCACATCACCGCGAGCCGCTGCCCTGATCAGGAGGATCAGAGATATTGACTTCATAGCTACAAAGTCCGAGGTTGAGGCTTTGATATTGGAATGCAACCTCATCAAGCACTTCAGACCTCGGTACAATGTGAATCTCAAGGATGACAAGAAATACCCTTACATAAAGGTTACAACCAGGGAGCCCTTTCCATCGGTCTTTCCAACACGCAATCTTGTCAGCGATGGCTCACGCTATTTCGGTCCCTACACCGATGCCAAGGCCATGCGTAGGAGCCTGAAGGTACTGACCAGCATTTTTCCAGTGAGGACCTGTCGAAAGCATCTACCTCTGAAACAACCTGAGCGTGGCTGCCTCAACTTCCACATTGGAAAGTGCATTGGTCCCTGCAGGGGCGATATCCCGAGGGAGGCTTATCGGAGGCTTGTCGATCAGGTTTGCCAGTACCTTGCGGGCAAGATGTCGAAGCTGATACACAGTTTGCGTAGGAGGATGGATCGAGCAGCACGGGATCTTAGATTTGAAGAAGCTGCCAGGTTACGTGACACGATAAAGGCCCTTGAGAAAGTGAGCGAGAGACAAACAGTTGTCATGACCAGTCCGAGGGATAGAGATGTGCTGGCTGTTCGATCGGGAAAGCGACTGGCGATTGGGTATGTGCTCAAGATCCGAGAAGGAAAGCTTGTTGGCAAAGAGGTGTACCGGCTTAGCTTTGAAGGGCAACCTACGGATGATGAGATTCTCAACTCTTTCCTGCGGCAATACATTGCGGCAACAGCACCCTTGCCTGATGAAATCTTGCTTGAGGCCATGCCGTCAGATATCGACCTGATTAGAACGTGGCTTGAGGCAAGGGCTGGCAGGAAGGTCCGGGTCTACAGTCCCAGGTCAGGCAAGGCACATGACCTCGTGGTCATGGCTGGCAACAATGCTCAGCTTGGGCTCAATCAGATTACCGAGCGAGTGGCTCAGGAAGGCCGTATTCCACGGTCACTCACTGAGCTGATGAGATGGTTGCATCTTGCGGAGCTCCCGCGACTCATCGAAGCTTTTGACATCTCAGCGACTCAGGGCTCACTGGCTGTCGGCAGTAGAGTTGCCTTCAAGGATGCCAGGCCATACAGGAAACTGTATCGGCATTATACAATAAGGGATGTGATTGGGCAGGATGACTTCGCAATGATGCGAGAGGTTGCAGCTCGAGCATGGTCTCACATCAGCAAGGATGAGGAAGAGAAGCCGCAGCTCATACTGATCGATGGCGGCAAGGGGCAAGTTACCAGTGCAATTCAGGGAATAAAGGATGCTGGAGCATCCGACGCCGACCTGCCACCTATTGTAGGCATAGCAAAGAGGCTGGATGAGATATGGTTCCCCGATCGCAGCGCTCCCCTGCAGATACCTCACGACTCGCCAGCACTTCGGCTTCTTCAGCGGATCAGGGACGAGGCGCACAGGTTCGCAATTGACTTCCACCGTAAGCGTCGGCGCAAGGCTGCCATACGTTCTCAGCTTGAACAGGTTCCTGGCATAGGTGGTCAACTTGCAAAGCGTTTGCTTGAACAATTTGGTTCGGTTGATAGAATAAGGCAGGTTACGATAGATGAGCTCTGCAAGGTTCGCGGTATTAGCAGATCGAAGGCTCAGACTATCCACAACTATCTGACCAGAGGAGTTTGATGGGACGGATGGGACCCCCGCTCATCATAAGATATCTGAGTTTAGCAACCCGAATTGGTGACATCTGGCTTGCGAGCACTCCACGTGGTGTCTTCAGAGTTCACTTTGGTAATCTCGATGTTGAATCACTTGAGGATTGTTTCCAGGGACTCAACTCTGTGAGATTTGAAAGAGGAGGTATGATTGTCGAGGAAGCTGCCCGTCAAATCCTGCGCTATCTTGAAGGTAAGCTGAGGAAATTCTCCGTGAAGCTTGACTTAGCGTGAACCAGTGTCTTCAGCAGAAAGGTCTGGCGGATTACCTGCAAGATGCCGTATGGTGAGGTTCGAAGTTATGGATGGGTTGCTTCTCGACTTGGCAATCCGGGTTTAGCTAG
>JALGWB010000267.1 GCA_025774405.1 bacterium | reverse complement strand
GATGAAACCACTGACAAGCGTCGTTACGAGTTGTCCTGTCAGCGTGTAAATGCTCAGGTCGACTTCACAATCTCTTGAGAGACTGAAAGATATTGTCGTCTGAGTGGTAAAAGGATTGGGCACATTCTTGCCAAGTCTGACAAGATCGATTACGCCAGTGACATCTATGCCAGCATATGGGTTGGGTTCCTGGCGCACAGCCTGCTGTACCTTCCTGGTGCCAATACGCTGGAGAAAGATGTTGGTAACGAGACGATCGGGCCGATATTCGGGATCCACATGAACGAAGTCTCTGAAGGCATGATCGTGTTTGCCAACCGGATAGCCATAGCGGTGGCGCCATTCGGTTACTGCCAGGTGAAGCCTCATGTTGAATGACGCATCATCATCTGCAACCACATCAAAGCTTACATAAACCGAGTCGCTATCGGGTGAAAAGGTATTGTCAACAATGCTAATTCGTATCGGGCTCGGAATAGCCACCAGACTGTCCACAGTCTGATAGAAAAAATCGACCCACGCAGGGATGTCATATTCAGAATTCTCTACAAACTCGTCCGGGTCTTTTATGTACTTGCCGTCAAAGCGAAAGCTTGGAACATAAAGATAATCGATCCATGGCGGGAAGCCCGCATAGTACTCGACTCGAAGTGAATCCTCCTCAGGATTGAAGACATAGAATGGATCGTCATCGTTTGGCCACCAGGTGTGGTAGAGAATTGGAACTATCTTTCCCTGATCAATGAGGTCTTGAAAGACGACAACCATGGTATCCTTAATGTCCTTACAGTATGGGCAACCACTGTTCGTAAATTGCTCGACGAGCACCACCCGCTGGGCACCCACAACCGGCAGTGTTGCCAGAACTAGCAAAGCAATAACCCAAACCGCAACGCGGCGCATTTTTACCCTCCTTTCTTCTTAGCCTCCTTTCAGAGTCAGACGAATCGGTTATTTTATATGTTACCATTTCGGCTGCCAAAACCCAAGCGGAAACCCTGCCTTTGGCTTGGAGTCGAATGGCCACAGCTCAGAATAGTCAAGCCTGTTTGGCCATCCTGTGAGAATTTTGACCCCTGCCAAACCAACAACACTGGTGGCACCCTGAGAGGATTGGGAGGCTACGCTCACATAGGGTGCACATCGGCCAAGGCCAGCAAACAAGGGAGGTTACAAAGTCACATCAAGATCTGCTCTTAGCATGAATCATGCCAGAGAGGCCGACATGCACGTTTTTGGCTCCGACCCCATTTTGGAGTTGATTTGGGTGGAGGGTGTGTGGTTGAATTGTCCTGTCGCGAGTACGCGGGGGATCGAGTTGCAGATTGCATTACTCTCGCCTGTAGTCTCATTTAGTGACCTGCTTCAGTATCTGTTGACTTATGCAAGGAGGTGGTGCCTTGCACAGATTCTAGTCTCACTCACTTCACACGTTAACAGCAGTTAGGCTCGAACGAGGTCAAGCATGAAGAAGATTTTTGTATTGTGCCTTCTCGCCTGCCTTGTGGTAATCGTCTCAAGCACCAATGCCGAGGATCTCAGCTCTCGCCCACTTGCTAAGATCGGGCGCATTGGTGAGGTGGAGTTCGTGCGAGGTGAAATTCTCGTCAAGTTCAAAGATAATGTGACCGCCGCGCAAATAGGTGAGATCGCTCAAGGCTTCGGTGCAAAAGTGCTGTCTGTCCATCGAGGTGGCTACCGCCGGATGGCTGTTCCCGAGGGGATGACAGAGGAGCAACTTATAGATTTACTCAAGAATCGTGGCGATGTTGAATATGCACTCCTGAATACCATATGTCATGCTCATATGGTTCCTAACGACCCATACTACGATCCGTATCAATGGCATTTCCCCAAGATAAATTGTGAGGAAGCGTGGGACATCTCAACTGGTACGAGTGTGCTCGTCGGCATCCTCGATACGGGAATAGCGTTTGAAGACTATCCCGTCCCTTCTTATGAGCTCAACACTGTCAAGAGTGGCGTCACTCAATATCAGCAGGCTCCTGACCTGGCTGGTACTTCGTTTGCAGCTGGCTATGACTTTGTCAATGACGACAGCCATCCCAATGACAATCACTCCCATGGGACTCACGTTGCAGGTACTATTGCTCAGACAACAAACAACTCCTATGGCGTCGCTGGAATGGCTTTTGATTGTGTCCTGATGCCGGTTAAGGTCCTCGACTATACAGGATCGGGTACTGCTCAGAGCCTTGCCGATGGGCTCTACTGGGCAACCGACCACGGAGCTCAGGTGATAAACATGAGTCTGGGCTGGGCTCCTGGCTACGATCCAGGCACTGTTGTCCACGACGCCATCCAGTATGCCTATAATCACGGCGTTGTCCTGGTCGCTTCATCCGGAAACTGGGGAACAGGTCAGGTCTCCTACCCGGCAGCTTACTCAGAAGTGATAGCGGTTGGGGCTACTCGTTATGATGATGCCCGAGCAAGCTATTCCCAATATGGCTCAGAACTCGAGGTCTGTGCTCCCGGAGGGGATATGGATGTTGATCAGAATGGGGACGGTTATGGTGATGGTGTGCTTCAACAGACCTTCTCAGGGTATGACCCGGGCCCACCCGAAGTCCTGGCTGATCCGACTGACTTTGGCTACTGGTTCTTCGAGGGCACCTCAATGGCTGCACCTCACACAACCGCTCTTGTGGCAATGCTCATAGCAAATGGCCAAACAGGAGTTGAGAACATTCGTACTATCCTTCACGAAACAGCGGTCGATCTTGGGTCGCCAGACTGGGATCAGCATTACGGCTACGGTCGCATCGATGCTTATGCAGCTTTGACATATGGTGGTCCCCAGCCTCCGGTTGCTGATTTTGTTGGATCACCTACATCGGGTTGTGCACCCCTGACCATAGACTTCACAGATCAGTCAACTGGCGAGATAACCTCCTGGGACTGGGACTTCGGCGATGGCTCTGCCCACTCAACCGAGCAAAACCCATCCCACGACTATACCAATCCGGGTGACTACACCGTTACCCTCACCGTCACAGGCCCAGGTGGTTCAGACAGTGAGACCAAGACCAACTACATCCATGTCGATGCCGCACCTGTGGCTGACTTCTACGGCAGCCCAACATCTGGCACCGCCCCCCTGACTGTCACCTTCACAGATCAGTCAACTGGCGAGATAACCTCCTGGGATTGGGACTTCGGCGACGGCTCAGCCCACTCAACCGAGCAAAATCCAGTACATACCTACACAACAGAAGGTACATATACCGTAACCCTCACTGTCACCGGTGCATGTGGCTCCGATTCAGAAACCAAAACAGATTACATCTCCGACTCCGCAGGGGGCGGCCTTGTCATTGGCGAAGTCGGCAGTTTCACACACGATCAGGCAGATGGCAATACCTGGTACACTGTCACACTTGCCAACTCCTACACGTCACCTGTTGTCATTGCCAAGAGTCTATCATTCAACGGAAGCAACCCGAGCCATATCCGCATCAGGAATGTCACATCAACCAGTTTCGAGTGGCAGATTGAGGAGTGGGAATACCTCGATGGTGCTCATATAGATGAGACCATAAGCTACATTGTTGTCGAGGCTGGAAGACATGTGCTTGAAGATGGAACAGTTCTCGAAGCCGGAACTGCAAGC
>JALGWB010000266.1 GCA_025774405.1 bacterium | reverse complement strand
CATCCACAAGATTCCCAACACAGTCGGATCTGGGTATGAAATGCCCCTCGAGGTCGTTACTTTTTAGGGCGACGGAGATGGAATCTGAATGCAGCCTACCAGTCATGACCTGCTGCATTTTTGGCTTCGACATTGTCAAAGGCATCTCTTGAAGACCCAGTGCCTCCGGTTCCCCTTGCGTCTCAGGGACTCTCAAAGTGGTGAGGCTTTGAACATCGGCCCGGCCGGAATTTCCAAAGATGCGGCTGTTGGAATCGGAGGTATCTGGCACAGACACAATCCGATCCGCATTCTTGGAAATCGATTTCCCTCTGATCCACCCGAATCGATGTCCATTCCGGCTGGCAGTTACATCTTGCTGCAAGAGCCTTTGCAGGGTTATGTTGATCGATCGGTCGTGTGGGTTGTGGTCAAGATATGCCGGATCACGCTGCAGTTGAACTGGATTCTCGGGAATACCAGTGTAGCCCCCGTCACTCTCGTTGCTTGAGACAAGCCCTGCTCCATCGATCGCTTGGAATTGTAAGCCACCGGATTGAGCCTGAGAAAGACCCGATTTCGAAAGGGCTGGCTGAAGAAGCCTCACGGAATCTCCACCAGACCCTTCAGTTCGCTGGCTGTGCATGGGTAGCTGCTCAGCGAGGTTGAAGGAATGAGCCAGTCGATTCTTGCTCTGACCATCTTCAAGCACCCAGCGTGCACCATCGGGGATCTCGATAATGGAAGTATCGAGGTCAGGTTGGCATGAATCATGGTTTGGGCTGTTGCACCTGATAGTCAGAGAAGTCAAATCCGGTGGATCTGCGGAAGCCTTGCCATCGGCCGGCAGTTGAAACTCAGAAACTTGGGAATCCCCACCTCGATGGCAAGCGCTGGATTCAAGCAGCACCTCAGGCAGATCTACCGGACCCCCCAATTGCGCCCGAAGGTTTGCCTGTGGCAGAGCGACTGGGTCTGGCCAATCCGTATTGTATCCCTGAGAGCCAGGTAAATCACACAGGAGCCCCAGCAGACAGAGTGAGACCTGATCCGGATCGACAGCCAGATCTGACAGTCGCCTTGATGAGCTCCGCTCGGATTCGCCCGGCAGGACCTTTCGTGATTCAATCGGTAGTGCCAGAGATGATTTGCAAGCGATTGTTCTCGCAGCGATAACGGCTCGACCGGGATCACCTTTCTGCCATTGTATATTGGTAAGATCGGCAGCTTTGACAATTGCTGAAAGCACATCAAAGAAACCGTGATCACCTGAGGGCACTGTCCCACCAGGTTGTGAAGCAACTTGCAAGGGTGCTCTGGCATTCACCAGACAGACGATGATATCTTCGGCACCTGGTGAATTCACACTCATTCCCCCTATTCAGTCAAAAGCCGACTCAACTTAGCCGCCCTTTCAGGATCAAGAGCAGCCAAAACCTTGGCAGCGTTGCGAGGCTTCATGTTTGCAAGTACTTCGATCGCCTCCTCATCTGACATGTTGGTGACAATCGCAGCCACGCTTGATGCTTTCATCTGCTCATAAACCTTCGCCAGCTGCTTAAGTTTTGCCTCCCGCTCGGCATCATCATTTGCTGTAGCCTCATTCCCGACATCCTTCTTCAAATTTTGCTCCTGGACCAGGTCGGTCTGAGGTTCCGGCTGAGATTGCTTGACTTCTGAGATCGGCTCACTGCTTGCCACCTCTTCCGAACCTTCGAGTTGCCCTGTCCGGAGTGCTTCATTGTCCGTTTGCCCGGTATTCGTGGAAACCTGCTCCTGACCAGACTCAGGAAGGGCCTCCCCCTCAGGTTTCTGCAATGCACCGGTCTGTGTACTCTCACCTGCCTTGACATCAGGGACGATCACATTCACTCTCAAAGGTTGCGGCGGCAAGAAACCCATTACATGCAGGAACAGTACGACAAACACAACGAACGGAATGGCAACCAGCAAAATGGCATCGATCGGAAGCTTGGAGGTTATTCCCAGTTTCTTGCCCTCTGGCTTCTCGGTATCTTCGGTTCTGACCTCATCAGCCATGGCTACTTCTCCTTCTTCCAGATGAGCCCGGAATTGTTACGTCTGTGAACCTGAGCGGCTGTCTCATCAAGAGCTGCCTGCTCCATCTTCTTGAGCTGGCGAATGTACCGCTCTCGCATCCTCTGTCTAAGTTTTTCAAGTGTCTTCTTCTCCTTGGAACTCTCAAGCAGCAGCTTGCGCTTAAGCTCGACATCATCAGCGGAGCGTGCCACTTCTTCCCTGTGACTGGCAATCTCATCTGCCAGGCGTTCAAGGTAGGCATAGAAGACCAACTTGCGTGATATATCGAGACATCCTATCTCTATTTCCGCTGTCAGCATCCGCTGGCAATCATCTTTGTGCTCGCAGAGATTCACAAGGGCTGCCTCCTTGCGCTTGAGATGGTCTTTCGCCTGAGTCAATTCAGTCTTGCGCAAATCTTCCTGTTGCTTCTTGAGGCTCGCAACAGGTTCAAGTCTGAACTTGAATGCCGCCATGCTTCCTCCTAAGATACCAGTTCAAGCAATCGCCTGACGGTCGTATCAAAACTTGCTGATTCGTTAATCCCCTGTCGCAGAAAATCATTGATTGCGCCTATCTTCTCGATTGCGAGATCTATCTTCGGATTGCTTCCCTTGTTGTAAGCACCGATGTTGATGAGATCTTCGGAATCACGATAGGTTGCCAGAATCTCCCTCAGGCGATTGGCAGCATTTCGATGCTCTTCTGAAACCACATCGATCATCAATCTGCTCACGCTGTCTAGCACATCAATTGCCGGATAGTGATTCTGGTTGGCCAGCTTGCGGGAAAGCACTATGTGTCCGTCGAGAATCGATCTCACAGCATCAGCGACTGGCTCGGTCATATCATCGCCCTCGACAAGCACTGTATAGAGCCCTGTGATGCTGCCGACCTCCGATGTGCCTGATCTTTCAAGAAGTCTGGGAAGGAGCGCAAACACGCTCGGGGTATAGCCCTTCGAGGTTGGCGGTTCACCGATGGCGAGTCCGATTTCTCGCTGCGCCATGGCGACACGCGTCACTGAATCCATCATCAACATCACATCGAGACCAAGATCGCGGAAATACTCGGCAATGGCTGTCGCAGTCATGGCACCTTTTACTCTTATGAGCGACGCCTGGTCAGATGTGACAGCAACCACCACCGACTTGGCAAGCCCCTCCTTTAGATCCTTGTCGAGGAAGTCCCGCACCTCTCTGCCACGCTCTCCAACAAGGGCGATCACATTGACATCTGCTTCTGAGTTGCGGGCTATCATTCCGAGAAGGACGCTCTTACCAACACCACTACCTGAGAAAATCCCGACACGCTGACCCTTGCCACAGGTGAGCATTGCATCAACCGCTCTTATGCCTGTCGCCAGGGGTTGGGTTATGCGTTTGCGTCGAAGCGGATCAGGTGCTGACCTGGAAACCGCTC
>JALGWB010000265.1 GCA_025774405.1 bacterium | reverse complement strand
TAGAGCTCGTTTGATGAGCAATCGCACAGGTTCCTCATCCTCAACAACGAGTATGCGTTCACCATTACCCTGAAACTCTTGAAGATTCCCTTCTTCGTTCGGAGCCCATTCGCTGACTTCAACTTCGGCAGGAAGGAAGACCCTGAATGTAGTGCCTTTACTTATTTCAGTCTCAACTGTGATCCAGCCACCATGTCGTTCAACAATTCCATGAACAACCGAAAGCCCGAGGCCGGTTCCACTGCCCTTACCCTTGGTCGTATAGAAGGGATCAAAGATTCGTTGCCGTGTCTCGGCGTCGATGCCATGTCCCTCATCGGAAACCGAAAGACAGACACACCTACTGGGTGTGCGGTTGGACTTGTGTGCAATTTGTTCATCGATGAAGACATTTTCAGTGGTTATCGTAATGTTGCCACCTTCAGGCATAGCATCTCTTGCATTGACGATGAGGTTCATTATCATCTGCTCTATCTGGCTTTGGTCAGCCCTTATGGCCCAGACTTCAGGTTCAAGGCTTATTGTCAGAGAGATGTTCTCACCAACCAGGCGACTCAACATCTCCGATATTCCCTGGACAAGTTGATTGATATTTAGAGCTGTCACCTCAAGCGGCTGACTGCGGCTGAAAAGCAGCAGCTGACGCGTGAGATTGTTTCCCCTCGAGCTTGCGTCCTTGATCTGTTTGAGATCTTTATAGATCGCCGAGTCCCGATCGACTCGCATCATGATGAGATCGCAGAAACCCTGGATGGCTGAAAGTATATTGTTGAAATCATGAGCGATCCCACCGGCAAGTCTTCCGAGGGCTTCCATCTTCTGTGCTTTTAGAAGGCTTGCCTGGATTTGCTCGTTTTGCTTTTGGGCTTCAAGGCGTTTTCTTTCTTCTCTGTCTCTCGCCAGACGTGCCTTCAGGATCGGCGCAAGGCTCTCTGCTGTGATCTCCAGCAATGCACGATCGGAGTCATCGTAATCGTTGGACTTGTCGGCAACGATGAATATACCTATGGTTTTCTGCCTGTCTACCACGGGAACAATCACAATTCGCTCTACGGGTGAGTGACCCTCTGGTAGCACAGGCGCTTCATTGCAGATCACAATCCTGGTTGATTTAACTGCTTCGTGCCAGACCTCCGGCCAGGCTGTCCTGCTTATCACCATCGGGCAGTCGTCATGTGCTTCCGATATCATTCCTGAATATGCCTGGCAAACCAGATCACCATCATCATTGATGTAGCCGAACAGCCCCTGCTTGCTTCCTGTGGCATCCATTACTGCCTCGAGCGACTTTGAATAGACTGAGTCATCCTCGATTGTCAGGAAGATCGATGCTATCTTGTTATGGAGTCGAAGCTCGACTTCCCGCTGTCGTCTCGCAGTCTCTTCCTTCTTACGCTCAGTTATCTCCAGAGTGACCTCGACAGCACCGACAATCGTACCATTGCTATCCCGAACAGGATTGCCTTGTATCAGCCAAGCCCGGCCATCTGGTGTTAGGATCTCGCCTTTTACTCTCGTTCCTCTCTGAATCGCCACTATGACCGGACAGTCCTCGCATGGTGATTGTCTTCTATGCCAGATCTCATAGCACTTTCTACCAACGAGCTTCGAGGGATGCTGTTTGACAGATTCACCGGCTGCCTTGTTCGCCCATATCACAGTTAGACTGGTATCCTGAAACGTAACCAGTTCGGCAATGCTGTCGAGGATCAAAGCCTTTTCACGCTCGGCATCTTTCAGAGCGGCTTCGACCTTGCGACGTTGCGATATATCACGCACAATTCCCTGGATGATTGGCCTGCCATCTATTTCGAAGAGGCTTGAGGAGACTTCGGCTGGAAATGTTGACCCGTCTTTGCGCTTGAAAAGCACTTCAAAGCTCACCGAGCCCTCTCGAGCAATGGTTTCAAAAGCCTGGCTCGAATCCCGTAGGGCTTCGGTTGGATGAAGGTCAGCAATAGTCAGAGCTACGATTTCCTTCTTTGTATAGCCCAGCATTTTGAGAGCTCTGGGGTTGACATCTATGATTCTGCCGTCGAGGTCGTGTAAGAGGATAGCGTCTCTGGAGTGAGCAAACAGCTTGGAATAAAGCTCCTGGCTTCGCTTGAGTGCACCTTCTGTGTGGTATGTGCGGAGGAGGTATCCAATCTGGTTGGCGACTATTTCAAGCCAAACCCATTCGTCAGCAGTCAGCGGGTCTTGCCTTGTAAATGCAAGGACGCCGCACGCTGTAGTCTCCACAGGCAGAGGGATTGCGATGAAGGTGCATCCGCAGGTGATCTCTATCTGTTCACCAGTTGCTGCCTTGCCAATATAGCCATGACCGGCTGGAATACAGACTTCGGGGATTTGCGTCGGAATCACAAGCCCATCGGATTTAGCCATAAGACGGAGGCATGGAAGATGATCCGCTTTCGGACGTTGGCAACGGCGATGCCTGTATCTGCAGGTAGCTTCATCCTTCTCCCAAATTGTGAGGGTGCTTGCATCAAAAAGACTTGCCACGGTTGTAGCTATGAGTCCGATTTTGCTTCCAATCGGATCGTTGGTTGCCTGGATCCTGCTCAGGTCTGCCAGAGTCTTGAGACTGGCCAAGGGGCTTTGCTTCTCTTTCACGTGGATGACGCCAACGAGGCCGCTTCGGTCGTCAAATCGGTAGTTTTGAACAATCAACTGACATTCTTCATCAGTGCCATCGCCCTTTGTAAACGTGAAGTACTCAATAGATGGTGGATCGTCTGACTCTTGAACATGCTTGAGATAAGCCGAGAGCCTTTCCCAGTCCTTATTGGCCACAAGTTCGAGGGGACCGAGCCTGCCCAGCAAGCGCTCAGATTCATAGCCAAGCAGATTCAGCATTTCTGGACTAACATAGGTAAAAACCATGTCTTCGAGTAGGAAGAAGCCTGCTCCGGCAGCCTGTGCTGCCTGTCTAAGCTCTGGATGGCATGCCTCGATAATGGTCTCTATGGCAACATCGAGGTCATCTGAAACCTTATCAGGTTCGGTCTGGCGCTTTTCTAGAACAGTTCCCGATGGATTTCTGGTTGCACGGCTGTCGATATGGGTCATAGATTCGTACTCTGATAAAGAACGAGCGGAAGGCACCCACTAAGCTTTATCGGAAGATTATGGCCTGGGGTTTAGACGAAAGCGCAGCCAACCATTGCAGAACTCACTGGTGGGACATGGAATTTGGCTGAAAATGTGTTGTCAATCGGAAAATGAGAGCTTAAAGTTGGTTGAATCAGGATTGAGAATTCACCATCTAAGCTTGACAACTTTCGGTTTTATGTATCATAGTGTCGTATCGAGCCCGTTTAACAAGGAGGAAAGTAACGTATGAAGATGCTAAGAATGGGTCTTTTTGGCCTGCTTGTGTTCATGATTGGATGCGCTGGTTCAACCAACTTCACGAGCGCCAAGGTTTACTACTATAAGAACAAGGATTATGC
>JALGWB010000264.1 GCA_025774405.1 bacterium | reverse complement strand
GTCATGCTAGCTAGTGAGGTTGCACTTTCGCAGCCGTCCGTTGATCTGGCGGTTACCGATGTTGCTTACACATGTCTGCCTGGTGACAGCGCCCTGATAGAAGCGGAGGTCCGGCTCGCGACGATAGATACTACCGATGCTATTGTGACAGAGGTCCAATTCGCAATTGACGGCGACATTGTCGGTGCGGTCATCTATGATGCAGAAGGCAAGTTGCCGGATCCGTGTGAGCTCCTAACGCCTCCGTGCAACACAGGAGCCCATATCTGTAACCCCATTATCATCAACGGCCAAGTTGTGCAGCCAGATTGCTGGGAACTCATTGTCCTCGATCCTCCGGCCGATGTCTGTTCCTGCATTTACCTGGTGATCAAAGCAGCAGTTGTACTTGTTCCAGGTGAACCAACACTGTGTACGACGACTGTTGATACTGACAATCAAGTCGATGAGATTGACGAGGACAACAACTCGATGACGATAGCAGTTGGTCCCAGTCCTCGTGAGTCAACCGTGTGGGGGATGATCAAGGCACTTTACAGGTAGTAAGTTCGGTTACTGAGCCCACGAAGCCCAAGTAAAGCAAACACGGAGAGGTGAACTCACCTCACCACTTGCCTCAGGACGAAGAGCGGCAGGAGTTGCCCCTGCCCTGAAAGTATCTTTGATCTGAATCATAGTGGCAGCGCTTGTACTTCTTGCCGCTCCCACACCAGCACAGATCATTACGGCTCAGCAGCTGTGCCTCCGGTGGAGGCTGCCTGAGAACCTTGCGAACAAGCTTATCAAGCAATCCCATCCAGTTTCCCCTATAAGTGTTCGTGCGTATCTTGGCTGTAGTATACCAAATTCGATGCTCCAGCGCCACCTGTGGTTGCAACTTTTTTGCTGAGGCGGGAATGCAGGTTGCCACTCATGGGCAAGGCTTGTGCACGTTTTTAGCTCCGACCCCAACAGGTGCGTGCCGATAATGGTGGTGAGGGAGTGGATGTTGGATATGAGGAAGTATTGTTTGCAGCAAGGCTTTACGCTCGTTGAACTGGCTGTCACGGTCATCATTGTGGGCGTTATCGTCGCCATAACCCTTCCGAACCTGATTCGGCTTCAAAGCAGAGCCAAAGAGGCCTCAGTCAAGGCCAATATGCATACCTTGCAGCTTGCTCTCGAAGACTTTGCCGTACAGACAGGTGGACACTATCCTGATGATGCAACCTCAACAACACCAGGTGGTGAGACGGTTGAGGATCTATGTCCTGGCGGAACCTATCCAACCAATCCTTTTACCGAGGCTCCGACAGTGGTCGCCTGGGATGCTGACCCGGCTAATCCCGGTCAGATTGCTATCAATCCAGCCACCACCAGCGGGTATCTGATCAAGGGCTTTGGTTCATCCATGATGCTCCTGCTTGAGCTCACCCCCGGTCAGTAGCAGCTCCTGTTACTTGAACAAGCAAGTTTGAATCTGTTTGGAGGCGTCTATGTGCTACTCATCTGTACGGCATGGCCTGAGTTTGTTGAACTTTCGAATAGGCAGGAAAGGATGAACCTGTCTTCGATATTCCTCGAATTCGTCGGCGAATTGTTTCGCCAGGAACTCGGTTTCTCGTGATGCTGCCAGAGCTATGACCGCCATAACATAAGTCAGCGTTATCAACACAATTGCGGTCACACGTCGTGAGGCATGAGGAATAATGGTAAAAAGGCCACCGATGATAAGGACATAAACACCAGTGTAAAGAGGGTGCCTTATGTAGCTGAAAATCCCATCTGTCACGAGTTTTGATCCTTCCGAGCCATATCCCACCCAGGTATGGTATTCGCCGAGGTCTGTTTTTGCTTTCGCTGCAAGAACCATCCCGACCCAGGTGAGGCCAAGGGCAACAAAGTCGAAGATAAGGAGATCGTCGAGAGTGACGATTAGGTGTCCGTACATAACGATTGGGATGAGATAGCAGATTTTCATCAAGTTGCATAGCGTTTTGCTTATCAAGGGATTCATGCCCTTCTTCTTCCTGATATCGGAAACAAAGAAGGTGAACACACCGACGATAGCCAGTTGCATGACTTTAAAGACAGTCATTACGTGCATGTCCTTGTGGCTCAATGAGCGAATGAGGAACCGGTAATCTGTGGGAATCAGGACAACTGAAGAGACCGGGGTTCAAGATGTCGTCTCTCTGGTTCTGATTCCTGTGATGGTCCTCTTCTTTTCTTGTAGCATGTCAGGCAATGGCGTATCAATAGAAAAGTTCCTGCTTGACGGCAGCAACTGGATGTTTGAACAGCCTGATTGGAGATGGCACCATAGCTGTCGGTGGAAAGGGGCTTGTCTGAAGTGGGGGTTTGCATTAGATTGGTCAATCGGTCTATACTTCGAGTAACTGAGGAGGGTGGAATATATGGCTCTTGATGTCGAGAGACTGCTGCAGCTCGCTTCTGAGGGAGTGAAGAAGTATCTCCAGCAGGAGCTCACCGCGGGCAACATTGACGAGATCCAATTCAAAGATGCCACTGAGAAGACACTTGCCAATCTTAAGGAATGGCTTGAAGATGCCAGGATCGATGAGATCTCACCCAATACCAAGCCTGGCATATCAGATGCGATTGAAGCTGGCAAATGGGAAGATATAGTCAACGCCTTCAGGAAGAACCTCAATTTCGGCACTGGTGGCATAAGAGGACTTATGGCACCAGATAAAGCCTCAATTGAAGCCCTTGTCCGTGATGGAATTGACGCACGCATACTGAAAGGTCCCAATACTCTCAATAACATCGTTCTTCTTAAAACATCGGTTGGGGTTGCGAAGTTCGGGCGAGACCGCGGACTTAAGAAAATCGTAATCGGCTATGATAGCCGCGTCAGAGGGCACGACTTTGCTGAGCAGATTGCTGAGCTCTTTCTTGCCTATGGCTACACTGTTTACCTTTTCGATGAGCCATGTCCATATCCGGAAGTCACCTTTGCGATACCGCATCTTAAGGCGGACATGGGGATCTTGATTTCGGCAAGCCACAACGATTATCGCTACAATGGTTACAAGCTCTCTTGCGGCAATGGCTCTCAATTCGATCCCGAAGAGCGTGAGGACATGTATCGCAACTACATCCTTACGGCGAGGACCTCCGAGATAGATCTTTGCCCAATAGAGGAAGCTCCCAAAGGTAAGGTCGTCTTTCTTGGAGGCGAAAAGCCACTGCCGAGTGTGGACTACCACGGTTTTGACCTTGTCAATATCCACAGAGAACATCGCGATCACGTCAAGCGCTTTATGCTTTATACCGGCGAGGAAGGCAAGACCAATAGTCTCAAGATAGCGTACTGTGCATTCCACGGTGCTGGCAGAAAAGCCGTTCCAAGGCTTCTTGAGGAAGTCGGCTTCAGAGGAGTAATGCGTATAACTCGTAACCAACTCGATGAGCTCAATGGACTTTTCCCATCTTTTTGCAGTGAGCCTGGTCG
>JALGWB010000013.1 GCA_025774405.1 bacterium | reverse complement strand
ATGGGGCTAACGATTCCTTCCTCCTGCTCGACAAGAGCTGCAAGCAGGTGTTCGGGTGCAATCTGCTGATTGTTTCTATCAGTTGCGATACGTTGTGCCTGCGCAATTGCTTCTTGTGCTTTGATTGTGAACTTATCCAGTCGCATGTCTGTCCCCCTCAGTCCATCTGCGATTTCATTCTGAGCACCTAGAGGTCAAAGTCATCATAATAGCTATACGTATGACGGCGGTAAAAGATCCGCGGACGCGGTCGAAACATATTGAGTATGAGAATGCCAATGGCAAATCCTATTATATGAGCCCACCACGCTACACCCGAAAGCCACTTCGGCGCAAGTAGTGCTCCCACACCCTGGAAAAATTGAATGACAAACCAGAAGCCAAGCACAATCACGGCCGGTAGTTCGATAAACTGTAGAAAGAAAAACAATGGCACAAGGACAAGGATACGCGCACCTGGATAAGAAACAACATAGGCTCCAAGAACCCCGGCGATGGCACCACTTGCTCCAATAGCTGGCATCTCTGATGTGTAGTTGAAAAGATAGTGACCAAAATTGCCAACCAGGCCACATACTATGTAAAAGGCAAGAAACCGAAAGTGACCTAGTCGATCTTCGACATTGTCCCCGAAGATCCAGAGGTACCACATATTGCCAATAAGATGCATCCAGCCGCCATGCAAAAATATCGCAGTAAAAGCAGGCAGGAAGACCTCTCGAGCAGTGAGATCGTAGCCTGCGCCGAAAGCTGTCAGCCTCTGGGGAACAAACCCATATTGGTGCAGCAATGTCTTGAGTTCAAGCCCACCAAGCGATATCTCAAAAAAGAAGATTGCAACGTTTATGCAGATCAGGGCCAGCGTCACAAATGGAAAACTTCTAGAAGGTACGTCATCTCGAATCGGGAACATGTCAAATCACCCCTGGAAGCCCTCTTTATCGTAAGAGTCGTTAGCGGTTCTGTCAACAGCGATGAGGACACGCTTTCGAGGTATGATCGTGGCACGGATAACAATTCCACTGAGAATGATCTTCCCACTGGATTGCGGTAGATTCAGCCTCGTGGGATGTTGCAGCGTTGCCTCCCCTCGAGCCCACATCTGCCCGACAATACCGATTACATTTATGAGTGGATCCTGAATATGTGGACCCACTCATTGAGACCTGCCTTTTCCAGCAACAGGATGCGTGTGGCATCTCTTGGTGGGGAAACCCGGCATCCATAATCAGGAGGACCAGATCTGGAGGATCTGCATCTCAGCAGAATCACGTCGCAATAGCGTGATGTCCATTTGCGGCTCGGAATTGAGTTCAACGGGTCCGGATGCCTTCATGAGCACTGGAGTGCCTTCTTTGACTCCAATGTTGTGTTCGGGCGTGCCCACGGCATACGCTCCGATACGACGAACCAGTGATGCGCTTGACGAGGGTACTGGTTCACGGTAACATTAACATCAGACGAAACGAGGTGGCTATAGGATGCACATTCTGGTCTTTGTTCTCTTTTTCATCTCCGGCATGACTGGACTTATCTATGAGGTAGCCTGGACACGCCTTCTTATCACTGTCTTTGGAAGTACTGCATATGCAGTTAGCACCGTGCTTGCCGCTTTCATGGGCGGACTTGCTCTTGGGAGCATCATCTTTGGAAGAGTGGGTGATAGACTGAAAAGACCTGTACTCGCCTATGGGGTGCTTGAGGCTTTGATTGCAATCTACGCCCTTGCTGTCCCATTGATCATTGGAAGTCTGGTCGGGGTGTATTCAGACATCTTCGAGACATTCGGGCGTGAGACCTTCCCCGTTGCCGTTGTCAGATTTCTACTTTCTTTCCTTGTCATCCTTGTTCCCACTACCCTTATGGGGGGGACCCTGCCAATCTTGAGCAAGTATGCAGGTAGAGAGTTCAGGCGCATTGGGCGAAATATCGGGCTCCTCTATGCCATCAACACCTTTGGGGCTGTAGTTGGCTCCTTTGCAACCGGTTTCTTGCTGCTTGAAGCCTTTGGAGTGACATCATCGATATATCTTGCAGCCGGGCTGGGATTGGGCGTGGGTGTCATAGCAATCATCATCGGACGAAAGGCTCAGGTTCCGGAAGCAGCTCCGGTTGACAGGATCCAGACTCCGATTGAGAGGATGCCTGCTCCCATACCATCATACACGGCGAAGCTGTCGCTCGTTGCAATCGCCATATCGGGTGGGGCAGCACTGGCCTATGAGGTTATATATACCAAGGTCCTCGTGTTCTCGCTCGGCGCAACTGTTCACGCCTTCACGGTTATGCTTACTACCTTCCTGATTGGCATTGCTCTGGGCAGCTCGATTTGCTCGCGACTGGTCGACCGCTTGCGCAGGCCTTCTGCGGCTTTCGGACTGATAGAGATCCTCATCGGGATCACCGCCCTTGCATCCCTCTTCCCTCTGTCCAGGCTTAATGCGACGCATGAGTATCTGGCATTGAGGGATGGAGGCGGCAACATCCTCAAGCTCCGTGGAGCTGATTTCTTGCAAGCCGGACTGATCATGCTCGTTCCATCCATGCTTATGGGTGCAGCCTTCCCCGCAATAACCCGCATTTACACCAGGCGTGACCAGGTTGCATCCTCAATCGGACGCATCTACTTTTCCAATACCATAGGGGCCGTGATAGGTTCATTGTTAGCAGGTTTCCTGCTTGTCCCTGTTCTGGGGTCAGCAAGATCTATTGCATTTGTGGCGGCCTTCAACGTGGCAATTGGTGTGCTGCTATACTCATGCACGGGACGACGAAAGGTCTGGGCAGTTAGCTCACTTGTTGCTTTCCTTGTGATGCTATCGGTTACTTATATGATTAAGCCTTCGCTTCTGAGTGGAACATTCAACATCAGAGAGCGTTACAGTGAGCTGCTCTATTTCAAAGAGGGCGTAAGCGGTACAGTTACTGTGCATCGCTATCCCGACTATGATCTCCTGGCAGTCGATGGTGTCAATGTCGCTGGAACAAGTGATATGCTGCGTGTAACGCAGAAATTGCAGGGACACCTGCCGATTCTCCTTGCAGACTCCAAAGACAGGATAGTGCACATTGGATTTGGCAGCGGCGAGACACTGCGAATCCTAACCATGCATAAGGCCAAGACCATTGATGGCATCGAGATTTGCAAGGAAGTTATTGATGTAGCCAAACGCTTCTTTGCAGCACTCAATCAGAATGTCTTCGATCGACCCGAAGTCAATATCATCATCATGGACGGCAAGAACTTCATGCTTTTGACGAAGGACACTTACGACATAATAATGACTGATTCAATCTACCCAGGAATGTCCGGTTCATCATCGCTGTATACCTATGATCACTTCAAAGCCGTAAGCGATAAACTCAAACCGGGGGGAGTTGCTTCCTGCTGGCTTCCTCTTGACCTTAGTCGTCAGGATCTGCGCGTCGCCCTGAAAGCCTTCAGGGATGTTTTCCCCAATATGACCGTCTGGTACTGTTATATGACCTTCTCGCAACATGCCCTGCTGATCGGAAAGAAAGACAGACCGATCACAATCGATATGGCAAAGATAGAGAAAGCGTTCGCCGATTCCGCGATAAGGGCGGATTTTCAATCAATTCTTATCGATGACCCCTATACCCTTATCTCCTGCATGATTGCCGACGGGGAATCGATCAAGCGTTTCTGCGACGATGCTCCGAGGCACTCTGACGATCATCCGATTCTCGAATTTGGTTTAGCCCTCAGAGGAACCGGCAAACCCTATCTGAGCTCAAACCTTGAGCAATTGCTGGCCTTAAGACCCAATCCCCTGAAGTACATCACAGCGATAGCAGAGATAGGCATTGACTCGGTTTCGATCATCAGGACAATCACTGACCGCTATGTGATCTCATCCAATATCATTGGAGGTCATATTCACAACGCTCTTGGTGAGGTCGGCCTCGCGCGTGCCCAATACGCCAAGGTTCTTGAGATCGATCCTGAAAACCGCATTGCCAAGAGTGCTATCGAGGCGCTTGACCGTTCGATTGCCGGGCTTGAAACTGCAGCGCGCCTCGGCCAGTCGTTTCAGACAATCTACAAACTGGGGCTTCGCTATCTGGCTGATGGCAAATATGAGGCGGCACTCGAGAAACTCGACCAGGCTCTGAGCCTCAGACCTGACCTACCCGATGCATATGTCAGCATAGGAGAATGTTACCTGAGATGGGGCAAGCCAGAAAAGGCAATCGGTTTTCTCGAGAAAGCAACAAGGATACGACCGAAAGATGGTGGAATCCTTCTTCGACTTGGACTCGCCTACAAGGCTGCAGGTACTCCCGAGAAAGCAGCAAAGCTTTTCGAAGAAGCCGTTAGGCTCAATCCCGATAACTACGAAGGTCGCATACACCTGGGAGTGACCTACCTCAATCGTGGCAAGGCCAGGCAAGCCGCTGAGCAATTTGAGAAGGCGATTGAGATCAACCCTGCACGTCCCCATGCATACTACAGTCTGGGCCAGGCATACGTGGCCCAAGGAAGATTGAAAGAAGCACTCGAATGCTATAAGAGGAGTATTGAAGCCGCGCCTACATTCTATCCTGCTTACTTCCAGCTCGGAAATGTACTCTATGAGCTGGGTGATCTAAAAGCGGCTGAAAATGCATGGCGGAAAACGCTCATACTTAAGTCAGACCATAAGGGAGCCCGCAAGCACCTTGAGAACCTCCGCAATAGTGGATGAGAACCGGCTATTTCTTCCTGCGTCGTGCCCGCCTGGATCCCGCCTTCCGATCCCTCGATAGCCTGCCAATCTCGTTAGCAATGACCTGTTCAATACGAAGCGAGAGAGCACGGGGAATATCGACATCGCGCCAGCGCTTGTACATGGTTATTATCAATCTCATATTATCAACATGCATCTGACACATCTTGCAACCCTTGAGATGTTCTTCAATCTTATTGCACACCTGTTCGCTGGCCTCGCCTTCGAGATAATCCGAAAGAGATCCAAGTATAGCCTTACATGCGCGGCGCACCTTCTCTTCTTTACCTCCTCTTTGTTTGACTCCTCAAATAATGAAAAAGTTTCTGCTGAAGCATGAGTCTGGTTCGATGCAATCTTGATTTAACAGCTGCAACCGATATTCCCAGAATCCTGGCTGTTTCCTCAGTTGAGAGCCCCTCAACATGTCTCAATATGAAGACGGCCCGATACGCTGGAGGCAATGCCTCAACAGCAGCGTCGAGCACTTCGGCTGACTCTCTTTCGAGCAAGCGTTCAAGAGGATTGGTGGCCTCATCTTCGAGCTCGCGGTGCATCTTGCCCTCTTCGGTAGATATTGGCTCGTCAAGCGAGACTACCTCAGGTTTACGCTTTCTCAGCTTCATAAGGGCAAGATTGACAGTTATGCGATAAAGCCACGTTGAAAAGCGAGACTTCTCCCTGAAGCCCCTCAGCGATCTGAACGCCTTCACGAAAGCTTCCTGAACCACATCCTCGGCATCCTCATCAGTCTGAGTCATCCTTCTCGCAAGGCGGTATATCTTGTTCTGATACCTTCTCATAAGCTCGCCAAAGGCGGAACCGTCACCGCGCTTGGCTCGCTTCACCAGAGCTTCGTCGGAGACCTTCTGCGTAGCAACCATCACTCCACCGCTGCAGTCTGCACACGTTGAGGCAGAATGCAAATCCTGTTTGAGAGTTTGCACCTTCGAGTTCTCGTTTAACATTGATTTTCATTTGTGTCAATTGCAAATAGGGTGAATACACGACTGGACAACAATGGCACACTTAATGCACTCGTAAAATTGGTGCGAAGCGATCCGGAAGGAAATCGATGAAACAGTTGGTGCTGGTCTTCATCATGCTTGCAATTCTGATTGCTATATCAGCTTCGGCAGACTTTCTAATAAGGCTGTTGCTCTAATCGCGATAGCCAATCGGAAAAACATAGAGAGGTTCAACGTTAAGTGGCAGACCGAGAACCCTGGCCACTGCCTCATCGTTAAATGCACCTACAGCGACTGTGCTGAGGCCCAGAGCAGTACATGCCAGATAGATGTTCTGACCCGCATGCCCGGCTTCCATGTGGACATAACGCACACCCCGCTCCCCGTAAACTCCTGTTGTAATCGCATAGTCTGCAGCAAGGATGATGCTGATCGGTGCCTGGGAGATGAAATTCTGCGAAAAACAGGCATCCGCCAGATCCTCACGCAGGTCTCTATCAGCAATCTTTTCAAGTGCGTGCCCATTCGCGTCGTAAAGATATAGCCCCGCTTCGAGTTCACCAACCCTGGAATCCCCGCATACCACATAGACGGTCATGGGGTAGGTTGCTCCGGCCGAAGGCACAGTGCGCTTTGCCGACCTGGAAGTCAGATCCCGTCTTCCCCCACATGCCCAGACAAGACACGCAACATGCGAAACAGCGAGTGGCTTTGGACCAAATCTCCTGACAGACCTTCGACGTCTAAACACATCGAGAAGATTTTCTTGAAGCTCATCGAGATTCGTTGGAAGACTGATCATCTCTTACACCTCCCCATGCGATCACCAGTTGTCCGGACCCGGGCAGGGTTACGCTTGACTCGATGTGATTATATCTGATCTAATACTCTAATGAATATGGCAAAAGTTGCGCTCTTGTACGACGAGGCCTTCCTCAAGCATGAGACCGGAAGCCATCCCGAGAACCGGTCACGAGTGGAGTATACGCATGACTACCTTAAGGCCCAGCCAATGTTTGACTCACTCATCGAGATATCCCCGAGGGCTGCATCGAGAGACGAAGTTACCCTGATACACACCGAAGGTTACTATGACAGCCTCCTAGCCATACCGAGGGATCGGAGGGTTGCCCTCGATCCGGATACGCCTTTCGGTCCAGGTTCACTGGACGCAGCTCTTCATGCAGCTGGGGCTGTCGCCATAGCCACTGAGGGTGTAGTAAGGGGTGAATTCGACCGTGTCTTTTGCCTTGTCAGACCTCCAGGTCACCATGCTCGAGCCGGACTGGCAATGGGTTTCTGCATCTTCAACAATGTTGCTATTGGTGCAGCCAAAGCTGTGAGACAGCTCGGAGCCCAGCGGGTAGCCATAATCGATATCGATGTTCATCACGGTAACGGTACGCAGGAGGCTTTCTACGAAGATCCTGATATTCTCTACTGTTCGCTCCATCAGTGGCCTTTCTACCCGGGCACAGGTTCACAAAGTGAAACCGGATCGGGGAAGGCCGTGGGCAAGACAGTCAATGTGCCGCTACCCATGGGCACCACGGAAGACGATTACCTTGCATCAATCGATGAGGTCATTGTCCCGGCTGTCATCGGCCACGAGCCCGACCTGATTTTCATTTCAGCTGGTTTCGACGCTCACGCTCAAGACCCCATCGGTGGCATGCAGCTTGGCACGGACTCCTTCGCAAGCATAACCCACAGAATAGTAGAAGCAGCCATGCAGACCGCTCGCGGCAGGATCGTTTCCGTGCTTGAAGGTGGTTATGATCTCACAGCTCTGGCCGCCTCAGTCGCAGCCCACATCAAGGCACTCATGGAGTAGGCACATGCCCGATCATGCTCCGGGTAGGAGCCGTTTCATGCGCTTGGTATCTGCTTTAGAGACAAGCGCTTTCTTACGCAAATTGCGCTTCCGCTTTCTGGTCTTTGAGGTGAAAAGGTGTCCTGAAGATGATTTTCTGCGCGCAAGCTTCCCCTTGGCAGTCTTCTTGAACCGTTTAGCGGCCGATCTGTTAGTTTTTGTCTTGGGCACGAATCCGACTCCTATCTCATTATCTGTTTACAGCAATCCTGGGCTTCTCTTTCTCTCTTGAACCTCATACCGCAGACAGGACATCGATACTTACCACCAATCCTGCCTTCGCGCTCTGCCTTCCTGAGCAGCATTTCGTAAGTAGCGCTTGTCTGATCCTTGATCAAGATCTCGTCATCATCCTTGTAAGCCAATAGAGCTCCCCCCTTCCTGTTTCTACTAGGCCTGGACTGCCCAAGCCTTAGCATGGAACAGTAGAATCGAAAGGGCTCGAAAAGCTCTACCTCCTACCCTCGCTACTCCTTCTCCGCTTCTCGGCTTTAAGAGCCTTCTTCCTGCGCTTCTCGCTAGGCTTCATGAAGCGAGAAGCCCGCTTGATCTCCTGTACAATTCCCTCCCGTTCGCACTCTTTCTTGAACCGCTTGATCGCCTTATCAATCGATTCATTCTCCCTTACCCTGATGCCAGGCATGAAAGACCACAACCTTCCCTCATTTGCTTGCGTTTTTTTGCTCAATTTAGCATATTGGGGTCGGTTGTCAAGAGAAATCGTAAGTTAGATGTTGACCGTTGCTGGACCCTGTGTTAGGTTGAGCGGGGAAGGTGGTTGAAAGTGGCATCTCCAGGAGGTTCTGGAACGAGCACTGCCATTTTGGTCGGGCTGGCACCAGACAAAATGGCAGCCCTTCAGCCTATTCTCGAGAGTAATGAAGTCACATTCGAAGTGATGAATGATGCCAATGCTGCCCTACGGCATGCCAAGAAGACCGAGCCCTCCTATCTTTTTGTCTGGAGGGATCTGCCCCTCACTACAGGCTTAAAGCTCCTCCAGACCTTCAAACGGCGTCATCCGAGGGTATTGGGCGTACTGGTCGGTCACCATGTAGCGGCCGATGAGCGCCGCAGCCTGATAAAGCAGGGAGCCGATGACTATATTGAGATTGACTCAGGATCAGGTCATATCGAGGCGATCATTCGTCGTCTCATGGTACGTAAAGAGACAGGCATCATAGGTAGAAACGAACGAATTCTGCAGGCAGTTGAGACTGTTGAAAGTATTGCTCGTACCAAGGTTACTGTGCTCATAACAGGTGAAAGTGGCACGGGTAAGGAGCTTATAGCTCGAGCCATTCATCAAAGAAGCAACCGTAGCCATGGCCCCTTCATCGCAGTCAATTGCGGTGCACTGCCAGAGGGCGTGCTTGAGAGTGAGCTTTTCGGACACGAGAAGGGCTCGTTCACGGGGGCAACTTCACAGCGTAAAGGCAGGTTCGAGATTGCCGATGGTGGCACTCTGCTTCTCGATGAGGTCGGTGAGATGCCGCTCGGCACACAGGTCAAGCTTCTCAGGGTGCTCGAGGAAGAGTGCTTCATGCGTGTCGGAGGCTCTCGAGATGTGCATGTTGATGTAAGAATAATCGCTTCAACCAATCGTGACCTTTGGCAGCTTGTTGAAGAAGGCTCCTTCAGACGTGATCTTTTCTATAGACTCAACGTTGTGACCATTCACCTACCACCTCTGAGAGAAAGGCGAGAGGACATTCAATCTATATTTCTTGGACTGGTCCAGGAGGTATGTGCCCGAAACAATCTTGAATTCGGAGGGATTACAGATGATGCCCTCTTAGCCCTCGAAAACTACGATTGGCCAGGCAATGTAAGAGAGTTGAGAAATCTGGCTGAAAGCCTTGTCGTGCTTTCACACGGCAAACGCATAGGACTCGAAGATCTACCTGAACACATCATCAGGCGCGATAGCGTGCATCCTGGACTACCTGTCAAAGTTGGAAGACCTCAGCGAGAGGTTGAGCGAGATCTTCTCTTCGGCAGGCTTGCCGCCATTGAAGAGCGACTCGCTTACCTGACCAACTTGCTGCTTGACGTCCGAGGCGAACCTGTCGGTGTTCCGGTGTCAGCCCAATACCAGCCTGTAGTACCTGCTGAGGTTAAGCCAGGCACACCCCATCAATCCGACGAGATAATTATCCGACCAGGAACACCTCTTAAGCAAGTCGAGCGTGAACTGATTGAAGCAACTCTCAGGAAAGTCAATGGCAATCGAAAGCGTGCAGCCCAGCTCCTTGGTATAGGTGAGCGCACACTTTACAGACGCATGAAGGAGTACAACCTCACCTAGGTAGTCTGACCCACACCACTGAGGGTCCTCTCAAGGACAGCCCTTGCAGCAGCAAGCTTTGCAACAGGTATCCTGTACGGAGAGCAACTCACATAGTCCAATCCGACCTGCTCACAGAACTCGACAGAGGAAGGTTCTCCACCATGTTCGCCACAGATTCCCAACTTGATGTCAGGACGAACCTTGCGAGCTTTTTCAACTGCCAGCTTCATCAATCCCCCAACTCCAGCCCTATCGAGGGCTTCGAAGGGATCGTGTCGTAGAATCCCAACATCGAGGTAGCGTCTGATGACAGGCGCTGTATCATCCCGGCTGAAACCGTATGCCATCTGTGTCAGGTCATTGGTCCCGAATGAGAAGAATTCGGCAACACGTGCAATTTCGTCAGCCGTGATACACGCCCTCGGAACCTCAACCATGGTGCCGATCAAGTAGGTTACCTCAATACCCCTCGCTTCCATAACCTCACGGGCAGTTCTTTCGGCCCTCAGTTTTATGAATGCAAGCTCCTTTGCCTCACCGACCAATGGAACCATGATTTCCGGTATGACCTCGACATCCTCCATCTTCAGGTCACAGGCCGCCCCTATGATCGCTCTGACCTGCATGTCATAGATTTCCGGGTAGGTTATACCAAGACGGCAGCCACGATTGCCAAGCATGGGATTCATCTCTGCAAGTGCTTTGGTCTTTTCAACAATCACATCCTTTGACACTCCGATTTCCTCAGCCGTTGCTGCTATCTCATCGTCGGTCTTTGGCAAGAATTCGTGCAGTGGTGGATCAAGCAGTCGTATCGTCACAGGCTTTCCCTGCATTACCCTTAGAATCTCCTTGAAGTCTTCCTGCTGCAGCGGCTCAATCTTGGCAAGGGCTTCTCTGCGCTCGGCGGGGTCTGATGCCAATATCATCTGTCTCACCTTGTTGATCCTATCGGCAGCGAAGAACATGTGCTCAGTACGGCACAGACCGATACCCTCAGCTCCGAACGCAACTGCCTTGGCAGCCTGGTCAGGCTGATCCGCATTAGCTCTGACCTTGAGCCTCCGCAGCTCATCTGCCCACTGCATTATGGTGCTGTATAGCTTATATGTGTCGGACTCTTCAGGTTTAAGTGACTTGTCAACGAGCACACGTTCGATCTCCGACTGTACAGTTGGCACCTTCCCCAGAATGACCTCCCCGGTCGTACCGTCAATTGATATGAAATCCCCTTCCTTGACAATGTGCTCGCCCACTTTCATTTGAAGCTTCTCATAGTTGATCTCAAGCGCATCGCACCCCACAACGCAAACCTTACCAAGCTGTCGAGCAACCAGGGCTGCATGCGAAGTCATTCCACCCCGAGCTGTAAGAATGCCTTCGGCAACACTCATACCCCCAACATCTTCAGGGCTGGTCTCCTCCCTGACCAGGATAACGGGCTGCCGCCTCTCGGCGTAATCTTTCACACGACTCGCGCTGAAAACCACCTTACCGGTAGCTGCTCCAGGTCCCGCATTCAACCCCCTTGCTATGACGCGCTTCTCACGCTTGGCCTTCTCCTTCTCATCAGCATCAAAAACAGGTCGCAGGATATGGTTCAGCTGATCGGGCTCGATCCTGAGCATTACAATTTCTCTGTCAATCAGATTTTGACGATACATATCGAATGCTATCCTGAGGGCTGCAAGCCCGGTTCGTTTTCCAGCCCTTGTCTGAAGAACCCAGAGCCTGCCTTTCTCAATTGTAAATTCAATATCCTGCATATCCTTGAAATGCTTCTCCAATTTTTCACGAACGTCGAGGAGCTGTCGATAGACCTCCGGCATCTCCTCTTCAAGCGATGGAAGCTCAGAATCACCCTTCTGGCGATTGTTTATCGGCTGAGGGGTCCGGATCCCGGCGACTACATCTTCTCCCTGGGCATTAAGCAGATATTCACCATAGAATTCATTCTCGCCAGTGGCCGGATTGCGAGTGAAGGCCACGCCTGTGCCTGAATCCCATCCAAGATTTCCAAATACCATTGCCTGGATATTGACTGCTGTACCCCATTCATCGGGAATGTTGTTTATTCGACGATATTCTATGGCTCTTCTGTTATTCCAGGACTTGAAAACAGCCTCAATCGCGCCCCAGAGCTGCTCATGAGGATCTTCGGGAAAATCACGCCCAGTGGCCTCGCGAATGAGAGCCTTGAATCTGGCAACGAGCTCCTTGAGATCCTCAATACCAAGCTCGGTATCCTTTGTGACGCCTCTGCTTTGCTTCAGCTCCCAGATGATACTTTCAAAAGGATCCTGGGTGGTATCATCCTCAGGTTTAAGGCCCAGCACAACATCACCATACATCTGCAGCAGGCGACGGTAGCAATCAAAAGCGAACCGCTCATCACCACCGGCGAGCCCTTCTACTGTCTCATCATTAAGACCTATGTTGAGAACGGTATCCATCATGCCTGGCATTGACACACGAGCCCCTGACCGAACTGACACCAGCAGGGGATTTGCCCTATCACCGAATCGCTTGCCCATAACCTCTTCGACTTGCCTGAGATTTTCCGCCACAGCCTCCTTAAGCCCGTGTGGATATCGTCCGCCATGCTTCATGAAGTAGGTACAAACTGTTGTAGGGATCGTAAAGCCAGCAGGAATCGGAAGTCCGATGCGCGACATTTCGGCTAGATTTGCCCCTTTGCCTCCCAGGAGCTCCCGCATTGATGCATTACCATCTGCCTTGCCCCCACCGAAGAAATACGCTAGTCGCTCCATAATCCACCTCTCTCCAATGCTCACCAGATACCGCTACGTCATAGGTTTGGCATAAAATAATATGCGATTGTATGTATCCGCAAGAAATTTCGGCGATATCAAGCCAATCTTTAGCTATCGCACTACTATTTTGGCAGATGCTCCCTTTGAGGACTTGAGGAAGACCACACCGACAGGTTTGCGGGGAAGCATGGTCCGAAGATCAATCGCCGAATCATGATCGATGAGGAGGCTACCAAGCAGCCGACCCCTGACATCGTAGAGATAAAACTTGGAGGCTATCTCGTCTCCAGGACTCAGGTGAACTATACCCTCAGTGGGATTGGGATAGACACTCAAGCTCGAAAACTCATAGTGTTTGACACCACTCACATCATAGTTGGAGGCATCATAGGCTTGAAGGATGCCCCATCCGTAGAAGGTATCGGGACTTGCAGCCTGAGTCGCCGTCATCTTTATGGATTCAATGATCTGAGGTGGCATCCATACGGGATTCTTCTCAAGGACAAGAGCGATTGCACCTGCTACAAGGGGAGTGGCAAATGAGGTACCATAGCCATGAATGTAGGCTTGAGTCGAATCAGCGCTGGCTATATATGTAGCCTCCCCCATGGCCATAATTGTGGGTTTGATTCGACCGTCATAGGTTGGACCCTGAGAAGACCAGGATGACCGCACACCGCTTGAATCAACCGATCCCACTGAAATCACACTATCACCATCAGCAGGAGCCAGGATATAGCGCCAGGATGATGCCCCAGAATTGCCGGCGGCATTCGTTACAACTATGCCTTTGAGAACAGCCCGATCAGCCGCAATCGTAATAGGAGCCGTATCGCCATCCATATCTTCGTATGTGTACCAGTCCTTATAACACAGTGAACTGGTTATTATATCTGCACCAAGACTATCAGCCCATTCACATGCTTCAATCCACCAATCCTCCTCAATCGGCTGCTCAATCGATATATCCTCAGTCTTGGCCAGGACATATTCAGCACCATAGGCAGGTCCTATGAGCTTGTCAGGGCTATAACCTCCAATGGCAGACAGGACTGATGTTCCATGATAATGCTGGTGCGGATCATCACCTGGCTCATTAGCAGTCTCCCCATCATCGTTTATGAAGTCATGCTCAGCAAAAACATTGACCCCCAACAGGGCTTCATGCTCCAACCAAAAACCGGTATCAAACACAGCGATTCTTATACCGCTTCCCGTATAGCCTGCCGCATGAAGATCCGTCACCTGGATCTGCTCCAGCTGTCGATAGGATTGTCCGTAGAAGCCGGCCGCGCCACGAGTCATGGCTGCAGCCTTTGCCTCAGGCTCATATCTTGTGCGGCAACCACTCACGCGATCTATGTATCTTACGTACCGGAGACTGGCGATGGCCTCTATCTGGAGTGGAGATGCCACAATGCTTACTGCGTTTAGCCATCTTGAGAAACTGCGGAACCTGACACCGCAGGCTTCCACGCCCTTCAAATAGGGTCGATAAAGCGGTAGATCGGCCTCATCAAAAGCATGCAGTGGGTCTGCTCTCAACCTGCGCTCGCGGGCCCTCGGGTCGTAGGATTGGGCAAGCATCTGCAACATCTGCTGCTTCTCGGACCAATCAAACTCGCCTTTATCAGTAAAGAAGACCCATACAACTACCGAGTCATCGGAGTCAGCCTCTTCCAACCACTCTTCAACGGTCGGACTCAGCGAGCCAGCAAACGTTGGAGTGAAGCTGGCAAGACAACTGCAGACGATTGCCCCTGCTAGGATGCACGTTCTCATGTTTATATCATACCACAAATCATCATGGCAAACAATGGTATAGGCAGAATCTAGAGAGTCTCCAGTCTCAAGGGCTCGAAGTTGACAAAGTCGGCGTGGTGAACAATTATAGCCTCAACGCAGCGCTTGCCGAGGCCGCCCTCCTTGGAGTGATAGGCAATCATGTGGAGGACTTTTGGTGGTAAACCATGTTTGAAAGCAAGAGCCTGACCTGAGAAAGGATGTCGCAACAGAGTTCCAAAGCTGCTTTTCACAACCTTTCCTGCTTGCTCGGTATATTCGAGAAGCTTCCCAACATCATGTAGAATGGCCCCTGCGATCAGAACGTCACGATCGATGCTTATCCTTCCACCGTAGGCCTCCTCAAGAACCTCAGCAATCGCAAGGCATGTTCTGGTAACAGCTCGCGTGTGCTCTACCAGACTGAACTTGCAGTCGGGTATCAAAAGTGTGAACGGAATACGATCGAGATCCTTATCCGTCCAACCTCCAATCTCAATAGCATCCTCCCAGACAGCCTTAACAGAAGACCGAAGACTTTCCTGTTCTATCTGATTCACCTCCGGGAAGAGCTCGGTCACATCTGTCTTCATGATCGCCTTCCTCCCCTTCTTTTCCTGTGGATACCGATTCCCAGTAGCTTACCGATATTGGCATCTGGACTGATGCTTGGGACAATGCGACCTCGAGAATGGGACATGATTGTGGTTACACCGGGTCCATGACCGGATGTCACGCAGTCCGCGTGGACAACCACACCTATTGTCATGGCTCCCTTCCTATACATTCTTCCGAAGGTATTGTCAGCATCCTTGATAGCAACTATGTCACCGAGTCTTATGCTTCCCAATCCGAACTTGGCAACAGTCTTGGGATCAAGCAACTGAATATCATAGTCCCCAGAGTGGGCGTGTGCTGCACCGATGCCTGAACCCATCACCGAGGAAGGTACGATGTGGGCTACCTCGACCTCGAGTTTCCCCTTGACCACTCTGATTCTCATTTTTGAGAAGAGATCCGGGTCGAGATTCATTATCTTGACGTCTTCAAAACCTTCGATCTGTAGCCCTGTTCCGCAAGCACGGACAAGCACGGTATCGCCGATATTGAGCTTCTCGAGCGTATGATCATCAAAATCGACAAGTACATGCTCTATACCCCCGTGCTTACCTGTCACCGTTCCTCTTGCCCCCTTGGCATCGCCTGATACAACAACCGCTTCATTTCCTATACAGGAAAGAACATTGAGAGCGGTATTTGCACTGCGCGCTCCCTCCTTGGGCTGGTAATTCTTGATGCTCACCCCCGGCTCAACATGATCAGCGATCCAACCAGTCGCAGGATGACCAACCTTGATGTTGTAAGTGATACCACCTGTACCGGGCAGGATGACTGGCTTGCCTGTCGAAGCAACCCGATAGGCAATAGGCGCCATCATCGGGCTTGCCACCTGCACACAGACTGAAACCTTGACAAGCCTATCAGCATTGGTTTTCATCTTGTACCCCTCTTGCCTTCCAGATGGCTGAGCACATCTTCGAATATGCTCAAAGCTATATCAGCTTCTCTTTCACCGATCACAAGCGGTGGAACAAAGCGAACCGAACTTGGACCGCAGGGCAGTATAAGCAATCCTTTCCAAAAACATGCTTCAACAATCCGATCCCTTAGAGCTGGGTAAGGTTTTCGAGATCGCTTGTTACGCAGGATCTCTATGCCGATCATCAAACCTTTACCGCTGATACGCCCTATGTGACGGAACCTGTCTGCAATTGGCTCAAGTCTGTGCATGATGTATTCACCCATTCTGGCAGCGTTTTCCACAAGTCCATTCTCGAGCAGTGCAATGGTCTCAAGTGCTGCTGCACATGAGACAGGGTTGCCGCCAAACGTGCTACCGTGGCTACCAGGCTTCCACGACATTATTCTCGAGGATGCTACTGTTGCGCCCAGCGGCATCCCTGAAGCAACCCCCTTGGCGATGGTAATCACATCAGGCACAACTCTCCAATGCTCGATTGCAAACATCCTGCCGGTTCTTCCCATGCCGGATTGGACCTCATCCGCAACAAACAGAATGCCATATTTCGATGCAAGCTCTCTAAGCCTTCGGTGGAACTCCAGCGGCGGAACGATATAGCCGCCCTCACCAAGGATCGGCTCCACAAAGATTGCAGCAACCTCCTCCGGTGCAACGTACCTTCTGAATATCACATCCTCAATGTAGGAAACACAAGCGATACCACAGCCGGGGTAGGTCGATCCATAGGCACAGTGATCACAGTCGCCATAGGCAACATGGACAACTCCCGGGGTGAGACCCAAAGAAGGCTATGAAATGCTGTCTCCCGGTTGAATACCTGGCAAGTTTCATGGCGGCCTCAACCGCTTCAGCACCCGAATTGCAGAAGAAGACCTTCTTATCGTTTCTGCCGGGTGTAATCCTGGCAAGTTTCTGAGCAAGCAGTATCTCGGTGTCATAATAGAAATCTGAACCAGACATATGAAGAAACTTCCGTGCCTGTTCCTCAATTGCCCTGACAACCCTTGGATGGCTATGACCTGTTGAAGTAACCCCAATGCCTGATGTAAAATCAAGGAAGCGGTTTCCATCCACATCCCATACATAGGCACCTCTGCCACGACTCATGAAAAAGGGATATGCTCTTGTGTATGAAGGAGAAATGTACTTCCTATCAACTGCAAGCAGGCGCTTGGCTCGTTTGCCGACACGGGAAATGCCCAATTTTCTAGAAACCATACGATTTCCTCCCTACGCTTGGATAGCCAAAGGCTACTGACTCAGTGAGAAGCACCCTGGAGGCATTTCGTTCATTTCCATCAACGAACAACTACGAATCTACCGATCTTGGTCCCACTACTGGACTCCACACGATAAATGTAGACACCGCTGACCACATCCTTGCCATCGCTGTCCTTGAGATTCCAATCAGCTGTGCCTTGGGGCTCATTGGGGTCATAGCTATAATAATTGGGATATACGGTATTGATATAGCCTCCAGCAGCATCATAGATCCTTATCTTGGCTGCTCGTGGAATGTTGACAAACTGGATCTTAGGTTCCCCAATCTCCCAACCTGCTTTTGCCACATACGGGTTTGGTACTACGTTGACCCTGGCAACGCTTTTAGCAGGTGGAACCGATGGGAATACTCTCTTCCAGTCTTCCGGGGTGATCTTACTCATAACCTGCTGGTGATCAGCTGTCCAATCATACGTCACAACAACATAGTCGTAAGGGAACCCATTCAGAACGGTCTCAAAGCTCTGGCTGACATCCACTCCCTCCTGTTCCACCCTGACACCCATATCCGTATAATGGCGAGTACCATCCGGATCATACTCGCCGTTCTCATCGAGGAAGAACTCGAATGTATCACACTTGCTGATATTGGCAATAATCTTGTACTGTACCGGTTCCCAGTCAGGTGTAGACCGGTCTTCAACTGAGTGGCGGAGAATCAGATAACCGTCAAATGTTTCAGCTGTGATACTGAATTGGTCACCAAGTACGAGTGGAATCAACAGGTCAACACCGAGGCTTTCACCCTCAACGCATTGACCACCGCTAAAACGGATCTTGAAGCCATTGCTGATGGGTATCCATAAGTCATCCTCGACCTTGAACGAACCACTGTTGCCTAAATCATCCTGCCAGGTGAAGGCGACAGAATCCGTGCCCAACGTTCCACCGCTGGTACATCTAAACGTGAAGTGAACAGGAACCTGAGGATCAGTCTCTCCCCTGGCCACATAGATACCGCCAAACTCTGGAACCACCCCATGCCAATCGCTCGTATGAGGAGTAAACAGGCTATCGGATTTAACTCTAAACCTTATTCCATGGGAAGCCTCATAGAAGGTGTCAAGATCACTGATGATAACGCTTCGACCAGTGGTTACCTTGGTTTTCCAATTTACAACCTCAGCCCACGTAATCTGTAAGGCTTCACCAGCAGACTGCACATTGAAGTTGAATGTCCAGTCACAACCTCCAGCATAGTCGCCATCAGCTTCCACCTTCGCATTGCCTCGCCACGGGATCAGGAGTGTCCCAAGAACCGGTTGATTGATCTTGACCATTTCCTCAGGATTCCGATCAGTCCAATATATATCCACTCTGCGATCGCCTTCGAGCACCTGCACTTCGGGTGCATTAAGCGTAACATCTGCCGAAGCCATGTCAGGCAATGCCATTGCGACACCCAGGACAAGCGAAGCAGCAGCCAGTTTCCTACTAAGCATACTTTCCTCCGTCAGCGTGGCCAAGCAACATGGATCTAACCGTCTATACGAGTCTCGCCAAACTTTTTCAAAAGTTTTCTTATGACTCCTTTGAGAGCCTCGTGATCGAACCAGAAGCTGTCAATCCCGATATAGGCAGCATGTCCATAACCGTCATGGGCAGGGACATAGACAGCGATAGGGTATCCTTCGCCAGTTGCCAGCGTGCACCCACCGTCTGGCTCACAATAGGCTGTAGTGAACATGGGCTCCACATAGAGCGATTCAGGTCCTGTAGAGGAACGAAGCTCGGTTATGTAAAGTGCACCTGTGAAAGTCATACTGGTCAATTGTCCTGTCCCGTCATCGAAAATCATCACTGGAATCGTTTCTTGCCAAGACTCTCCGCAATCCGGGCAAGGTACCAGCGCATTGAAAGTGCCGCTTGACATGCGCATCCGCTTAATTCCAAAAACATCCCACATGAAGTTGCGTAAGGTATCTCCAGATGAAGTAACAGTAGGAGTGAACACAAATGAAGTGAGGCGGGATCGCTTTTCAGGGGTTGGAGCTTCCGGTCTACTATCCTTATCTGGCCAATAGAGGCAGTCGAATGCAGCATCGTTGCCGATGATTATCACATTGCCCCCCACCTTGACGTAGGAATGGAGATAGTTCCCGTAGTCCCAGGCCATCTTTAAGAGCTGGGTAGGAGGTTCTTCAGTATCGTGATCAACCACCCAGATAACAGTTGTCGCTGCTCCCACTTGCCTCACAGGTACTTTGGTCCTATAAGACGAACCAGTATCGAATATCTCAAAATTGTATCCATCAAGCACATCCAGCCAGAAAACGTCAATCGAATCCTCAAACTGCCAGAAACTCCTCGGTAGGATCTCTGGAAACTCACATGTTCCGGCCTTGCCCGAATAATCATCGACAAGTAGGATTTTTCTCTGGCCATACGGGTCGGGACCCCTCAGCACCTCAAAATTGAACTCGCAGTGGGTGACCTCTCTGTTGACATCACGCAATTCAACTACAAAAACATGTCTGCCAAGACTGGGTCGAAATGTACTGCCATCTGGCGGATAACGCACAAACCATTCAGGTACAACCCCCGCCCGCCGTTCTGTATCCACTATTCCAGTCCAATAGTTCCAGGCAGAGCCTGGCGCATCGGGATTGTCATAGTAATACCGGTAAGCCGCAGCGATCTTTCCCTGCCTTCTGTCCTCAAGCCCCCAGAACTTGAAAGACACCTCGTAGCCATCAAAGACACCTGCGATATTGGTTTGGTATTCGCTGACCTGCATGCTCTTGCGTAAGCCGAGCCCACCACCATCAATGATTATAGGAACTCCACCCCCAGCCCTGATTATCTTGAACCTGATGAGATTTCTCCAATCATTATAGCTGCCAAACAACTTTTCAGGTAGATAGGCACCGGCTTCATCCTTAACAGTAACATAAACATTTATGGTATCGCCTGGACGCTCAGCTGTATGAATAAATGGAGATAGATCGACCCCCTTGACATAGGTGCAATCCGAAGGGACCCACTCACTCCATCTACCTATCGGAGGTGCACCGTGTGGATCGTCCGGAGGCCCATGCCCTTCGTAGTCTAGCGGTGGAAGTTTTGGAAATCTCGAGCCAAGGCTATCATTAGGAATGATGATGTACTTGTACATCAGCGCCGAAGCCTCACCATCTGCATCGTCACCTTCCCACTCGATATACGGATGGGGAGGTACGGACTGGATGTAGCCGACGACTCTCGGAGGTAAGAGCACCTTTACAGTAGGAATCACGTTAGTGGCAGTGAAGAATACCCGAGCTGGAGTAGGATCGATTGCCCCTTCGTTGTCCACAGCACGTACAAGTATCCCCCAGATCTCAGCAGCGTATTCCGCTCCTGGGGATGGCTTGTCAGTACTGTCCAGACAGCATGAATCTGCCAAGATTACAAAAGTGCTCCCGCTGGATACAGTCATACCCCAATCGAGAGATTCGAGATCGAGCAGGTTGATCGTGGAGTCAGTGATATCCCTGATGGTAACCACCTCAAAGTGATCAATGGCCCCATCCTCGTCAGCACCGTACCAGTACGCCTGAACCTTGTAATATGTGAAAGCATTCTCCTTGGGCCCGAAGGATATGTAAGTATCTGGAGGAAAATTGACCATGCGGCTGCCTCCGCTCTTCTCACTACAACCCGTAAAGAGGGCAACCGTCAAGATCATGCTTAGAGCTAAGAGATTTAGCCATCCACAGCGGTGCATCTTACCCAACCCCCTATTTTCCCGTAATATCAAAGATCAAAATCGAGTGTATCCCGATCGGCACGGGTCTCAAAGTAGTCACCATTGTAAGCATGTAGCTCAAAGGTATGGTGCCCTGGCTCGAGACCCTCCACTATTGCCTCTTTCTTGTATCTTCTTGGAGCTCTAGTAACTGCTGTCACATATTGCCAGATACCACCATCAATGCGATATCTATACTTGATCATCGCCTGTTCATACTCACCAACTGCTACTCCCCATCCATAGCCTTCGTCTGGATCAATCGCATCCCAAGTGAACTTAACCTTACCTTCAACACCTTCAAACGGGTGAGCTTTCAGACTGCCCTCGACTATCTTTGGGGCCATGTTGACTTCAAACATGATAGTATCGGGACTACCGTCCGCCTTGCCATAGCGATCCCTCGATCTCACAACGAGAGTATATGGACGGTCGCTATCGAGATACGGCCAGGAAGGGGTGACATCACAGTAGAAATCAATTGAACCTGAGGTGCCACACGGATTTGATACCCAGTCCTCGGTCTTTAGGAATGTTCCAAGGATAACCCACTTGAACTCACCAGGAGGTGGATCCCCTATGGGACCATCCACATCAGTAGCATGGAACTTAATCTTCAGCTGACCGAAATGATATGCTATGCGATTGACGTCGGGATATACGTCAGGTGAATCCCGCCACGCCCTTGCATAAATAAGTGTGTCTGGCAGTGGAGCAGATGGTTGAACAGTGTTGTCGGTCTTAGCACGAAAACTCCAGATACTGTCGATGACCGTTACGGGATCAAAGTTGATCGCAAATCGAGCGATGCTTTCCTCACTCTCAGCATTCGCATCATCTATAGCCACAAGCCTGAATTCATGCCAGCCAAGCCAGACATCGCTAACGGCAGGATTGGATGGATCATAGACGAGCTCTATGCTGGTAGAGTCAGCAGGAACTGTCTGCCTTGGACTCGAGTCAATTCGGTACCGCCAGGCAACTATCTCTCCATCAGGATCCTGACCACTCCATTCAATCTTGATCCTGATGGGCTCATCAGGATCCGCAAGGTTGTAGGCAGGCACCGTGTATACTTCTGTCAGTTGATCCGGCAGTATGGAATCCACGTTACTTGAAATTTTAATGCTGATCTCAGGTAATCCATAGTCAATCGCAAGGAAGTTGGTGGCAGCAGGAGTGGGGTCTTCCTTACCCTCATTGTCAATTGCGACCACATAAAGACTGTAGTTGCGTGAGTTCGGCATATCAGCTCTGAAAACGAACAGGCTCTCGGTCGCATCAGTTACTCGCCAGGGTAACTCAAACAGGTAGGCTTCGATGTCCTCCTGATCGACTCGGCCACCATAAAGTTGAAGCTCCGAGACAGCAGCAACCTTATAGGCGACTACCACTCCATCCCGGTCAAAACCTGTCCATCGCACCAGATACTTGTGGAAGACACGGTCGCCCATGTCCGGACCAACCGTCAGAAACGTCTCAGGCGGGCGATTGCGATCAGGTCTGACCAAGTCTTCCTTGATACATCCAGCCAGGACAGCAAGCACGCCAACAACACAAGAAATAGCCACAAGCGCACGCATAGACACTCCCCTATGCTTCACAAGACGTAGATTGAGCTTTCAAAACCTCCCTAATTGGCAAGGTCTTCAGCAGACTATAACAATGGGCCTGTGATTTTGTCAACACCAAAACTGTCAATGTCAAATATGAAAAGGCTGGGGCTTCCGAAACCGGAAGCCCCAGCACTTCAAGCCAGATTGCCTACTTCTTACTTCAGGACCAGCATCTTCCGAGTTGCCTCGAAGTCTCTGCTCTCCATCTTGTAGAAGTAGACACCGCTGGATACTCGCTGCCCAGCAGTATTGGTACCATCCCAGTGCACCGAGTACGCTCCAGGATCCAGCCTCCTGTTCTCCAGGGTCTTCACCA
>JALGWB010000263.1 GCA_025774405.1 bacterium | reverse complement strand
AAATAGAGATAGATCTTACCGAAGGTGATAGTGATACAACCATCATAAGTGACTGGGGAGCCGACTGACCAATTGAGGCAATCCGCCTGGCACTACTGGACATAGCCATGCGATGGAGCCGAAGCCAAACCTTCAGTCAGCCCAGCCATAGATTTATGATCCAGATCTCTCTGAGAGAGCTCTTGCCAGAGGCTTGAGCTTGGCCGTCTTGACTGTCCATTATGCTGCCATCGTAGACCAACGATTCACTGGACTCAACAGCAGTCCGTAGGGAAAACAAAGGCGACAGGGTAGTTTATGATAGAGTTCGCAGATTTGGGTTTGAATGAGAAGCAGGAGGGGTGAATCCTCCACGAAAAACCTTAAACTGGATGGAGGAGACGACCACTCAAAGAACTCGCAAACAAACCTTAACACCACCACAATAGTTTTCGACTTGACATGGTGCAGGCACGCTGATAGACTAACGATCCTAAGGCAGTGACAGCATTCTTCCATTCTGACCATGGGGAGCAGGGATGGCAC
The DNA here is from genome assembly GCA_025774405.1 of bacterium. Taxonomy (GTDB): domain Bacteria; phylum Arandabacterota; class Arandabacteria; order Arandabacterales; family Arandabacteraceae; genus JALGWB01. Next base: position 2,942 of record JALGWB010000263.1, on the reverse strand, counting down.
TTGAGCGGAGTCATAGCACCAGCTGCGAGGCGCGTGCTGGTAATCGCCTCGATCCGAGTTACTCCCAACCGCTGTCGTTTTTGACGACCAGTCGGCGTCTAATAAACTAGAGCGATGAAATTGTAGAGATGGGGCAACTACCATGGGGTGAGAACATCGAGTTTGTGGCTGACCTGGATACTCTCGCTGGGTTGTGCAGTTGGGCTGCATTCGGCGACGCCAAATCTTCCGGATCCCCAAAGAGGAGATTCGGCGTTTGAAGCATTCCTAAGACAGGACCAGCAAGCCTTCCAGGAGTATCTCAGAGCTGATAGCATAGCCTTCGAGCAGTTCAAGCAGGAAGTACTTAGAAAGTGGCAGGATTTCGTGAGATCCACAAGAAAGACCTGGGTAGAGTATGGTGACGATCTTGACTCAAGGACTTCTGTGGACTTTCAGAAGGGCGAAGCAACCGTTGAGGTTATCCTGCCGAGAAGAGATGCCGAAAGAAATGCGAAGCTTGCTGACGATCTTCTCAGACGGGCTATCCGTGACTTACTTACGAGTCGCGGCAAGAGCATGGACTACAAGGTCAAAGACCAGGAACCAGAACCCCTGAGCGACAAACCTGCTCTTTCTGGGCAAGTTGAGATGCCAACAGGTGAGAGAGTCACTCCACAGAATGCCGAGCAATTTGCTAAGGTGATAGTTGATTCTTTGGGTTCAATTAAGAAGACGTACAAATCACGGGATGGCGTTGAGAGGGTCAATGTCAGCCTCACATTTGAGCTGGTTCCAGACCATCTGAGAATTCGTGCAGAGAGATATGTCGAGGATGTGTGGGCTTACTCGTCACGATACGATCTGGACCCGCAGCTTGTATTCGCAATAATCCACACGGAGTCCTATTTCAATCCGAAGGCGCAGTCTCCTGCACCTGCGTATGGACTGATGCAGATTGTCCCTCATGCTGCTGGAGCGGAAGCATATAGATACATTTACGAGCGAGATTATGTCCCAACGCCCGATTATCTATTCAACGCCAGGAATAACATCGAACTTGGCTGCACTTATCTGCACCTTCTCAGTGAGAAGTATTTCACCGAGGTCAAGAACCCCGAGACGAGACGCTACACCGTGATAGCAGCATACAATACGGGGCCAGGTAACGTGTACCGGGCATTCGACAGTAGAGGGAAAATTGAAGTAGCAGTAAATGAGCTAAATCGTCTTGATTCTGATGAAGCGTATACCAGACTAGCCAGCAATCTCCCATTTCAGGAGACAAAGGACTATCTTGCCAAAGTTCTCGAACGTATTCCTCTTTATAGTGAATGGAGACTACCAAGGAGAGCAAAGGAGAAGGAAGACAGCCGCAAGACGGAATAGGAAAAACCGGAGGGGCGGGAGATCGTCGACCTCATCCTTGGCTAGAGAAAGGAGGCGTTAGTCATGCGCTTGTTAGCTTGTCTGATTCTTGCTTGTCTGCTAGCGGTCTCATGTGCCGGTAAAGGACAGAGGACAGAGTATGGAGTGCCGCCCGGCTCACCGTGCCCAGAGTGGTATACCAATGTCCCAGAGGACCCTGACTTCTTTTTCTCTGCGGCGACAGCGACTTCCCGAGATTTGCAGCTGGCAGTGGACAAGGCAAAGACAGATGCAAGAGCTGAAATAGCAAGACAATTGGAGGTTCATATCAGCGGCCTTACAAAGAAATTTGATGAAGAGGTTGGGTTATCGGACAACTCAAATCTTTATTCTCTGTTTATGCAGGCAACTAAGATGGTCGTTGACCAGACACTTCGTGGAACCACCGTCAAGTATCAACACACAACGCCGGAAAAGATGGGATGGCGTGCATGTGTTCTTGTGCAGTGTTCCAAAGCTGAAGCAAACGCTCAACTTGTTGACAGAATAAGCAATAATGAAGAACTTTACACACGTTTCAGAGCGTCCCAGGCCTTTAAGGAGCTGGAAAAGGAAGTAGAGGCATACAGGAAATACAAAGAAGAGCAGGGGTTCTAGGGAACCGACTGCGGATCGACAGGTATGAGCTATCTGTTGCGCAAGGCAACGCTGACCCGGGGCGGCCAAGTAGCATCTGGATTCCTATTGATCTGCTCCGGATTGCTTCTTGCCTCAGGCTGCTACACCCACAAGGGAGTATCAAGCCCGGAACGACATGACAGCCTTTATCCAGTCTGGTTTGTGAGAAGTCCAATCCAGGATGGTAACCTTATCGCAGTAGGCTACTCACAAGAATTCATTAGGAAGCAATCTTCCGCAAAGATGGCATCCTCTGACGCTTGCCAGAGGCTTGCGAAATGTAGCAAGGTAACCATCCACGGTAAGCATGCCATAGAAAATACCGTTCTCGGTCGCTCCTGGCGCGGTCAGATCATTAAAGAGTGGAGGAACGGCGTAAGCCCGGCGGAAGGGTTGCATAACTGCGTTAAGCTGGATACCGCATTCGTCGATGGTATGGTCATTGTACTTGCCTCGCTCAAAAGAATTGAAATAGACACAACGCGGGTGCCTATAACGCATAAGCGTTCCTGGGTCGACTCCCTGCCTCAGTCAGATGATTACATATATGCAGTAGGGGTGGCACCAAAGTATTTTCGGCAAACGGCTTCCTGGATAGAAGCCGAAAGAGCAGCCAAACTGGAGCTTGCTTACATTCAAAAATCACGTGTCCTGGGCCTTTCCAGAAAGGAGAGCTCTGCTCTCGGGGATGTTACTGTTCAAGAATTCGAATCAACCCTTTTCGATGTCCAGATAGTCGAACGCTACATCGACGAGGATAGCGGAACCTACTATGTGCTGGCAAGGTCCAGAAGAATGCAACCCCAATAGGGTCAGCCACATGGCAAGATCACCTAACCACTGCAGGGGTTTCGGGAGTCTCCTCATCTACGGCTGCATCCTCCTCAGCGCTCTTTGCTTTTCCTGTATCCCCAGGA
>JALGWB010000262.1 GCA_025774405.1 bacterium | reverse complement strand
GTCCTCGGTATCTGACAATGACACAGACCGAGACGGCCGAAGAACCACAGAAGGAGGACGTGCTTCAGCCTGTCGCCTGAAGAAGCAATTTACACACAAAACTTGACATAGCCCACAATGGAGTATTCGCCCTCAGGTTTTATATACTTTTCGCGTCATATCTAGCGTAGTCCCCGTGCCTTCTTAACTAGCCCGATGAGTCTAATCTTGTGGCTAGTAGCTAGCCTGTTGAGAAGCCTCGCCGCGCTCTATTCATGGTTACGTCTTTCCTTGCTGCTTGAGTGAAAGGAATCCTTTGGGGCGCACTAGAAGAGAATCCAGAACCTTCAGCCAGAGAGAATGTTCAATTTGCTTTCGACTTCTCTTTGGCGATAGCACTAATTCAGGTTCGCGAGCCCATAAAGCTTTAGCGAAGCGACCTTCCGGAGCAATCAGGAGGAGGAAGGGAAAGATCTAGGAGTGAGCGAATCATGTCCACAGCCCAAGGGTGTCGATTGGCCGTATACAAAATGGGGTATTAATGCCCCAGACAAGAAGGACAAAACGGCGAGAAACGTCGCCGATTAGACTTCATCATGAGGAGAAGAGGGGGCGTTAACATAGATAGTATGAGGGCGAATGGTTTTGGCCGGATGTATCGCGAGAGCAGAAAAACGCCGTAAATACGCTATTGACAGGGGGGTGCTCTGCACGGTAGAAATGGTGCACCAAAGGAAAGGAGGACCGGAAAAGGCAAACTCATCGTGAGATGAGGGCGCAAAGTTACAGGCCCTGGTGTACGTAGGGCAGCTGGACTGCCGAAGGTCATGTTAAGCGGGTACATAAATAGTGTATCGTCCTTAGGTATTTCTTTTTTCGCTTCTTCTGTCCTTTGGACAAAAAACCTGACCATCCCCTAAGGTACGCTCTTCGGTCTTAACGGCTGAAGAGCGTTTTTCGTTAGCGTTGTCTAACCAGAACAGGAAGCATTCAAACCATTGAACAACGAGAAGGGAGCAGTGGGAACTTGAAACGAGCGATACGTGTTGTTGCCGTTTTGGCAATAAGTGGTCTTCTGCTAGGCACAACGGTGTCTTTTGCAGTTGGTGCAGACCTACTAGGGGATAAAACCGTGGCACAAAGCGGGCTGAGTTCTTTGACATTGGGGGTGGGTCCTTCCATACCGCCTATTCACTTATGTGGCCCGCAAGATGGAGACGGTCCGACAGGTTTATAAAGGCCGGGATACATTATTAGTTGGGGAGTTGATTATGGAAGTGAAGGTCACACAGGGCCCACAGGATGGAGATGGGTCTAAAGATGGGGGGCATTAGGAATTAGGGAACAACAGGATGGAGTTCCCGTGCACTGAAAACGCGGAGGAGGTAACAGATAGTAGTAGACAGTAAAGGTGAATAATTTCTCCTGGAAAAAGTATCTCGCAGAAGTGGGAAAGGCTCTAGGGGGTGGGGTCCCTGGAGCGGTAGTGTGGATCTTGAAACACCCTATGGCTGGTCTGATCACATCGGCAGTAGGGCTCGCTTTTGCATTAATGTACAAAGAGTGGCGCAATAATGTCGTTCTATCACGATACTGGGCTAAGCGCAAAGATCTGGTTGACACCTTTGGCCAATTCATCAGTGGTTTCGAAACTCCTGCTCATATCAAAGAGTTAGTCCTTACGTATGAAGTTGGGCTAAGGCCATCCCAGGACAAGCGAAGGCGAGACTATAAGATACGCGCTGCAGGAGACGACGTGCTCTTAGTTAAAGAACTTCGCTTTGGCGCATCAGGGAAGAAAGTGCCTCGCTACAGCACACTGGATGAACTAGATATATCTGTTAAGCCCAGCAAAGGGGACGTTTTCGTGGTTCCCACATATGAAGACAAGGACGGACAGATCAAGGCCCATGTACGTTTTGTCCCCAGGATCACGGCTGGGCAACATAGGCGCGTAACTGTACTAGCTCGCTGGCCAGGAGATTGGAATGACTTGAGGGCGGCAGGTGTGGATACTGACTGTGGGTATGAGGCTTACGCTTCCACAGACAGGTTGCGTATCAGAATAGTAATGCCTCCTGGGATAAACAAGGATGATTTCGCGCTTATTCCCCTTGGTAAGTTCGACAAAGTTGGCACGGTCAAGAAAACTAAGGATCGTGATACTGGTCAGTGGCGTGTGGATTGGAGTATCTCACATCCAGAGAGAGACAAGTACAAGTACGAAGTTAAGTGCAAGCGGCTCAGTAGCGTATTTGAACGTTACAAACTGGCTATCAAAGCCAACTTCAACCGCAGAAGAAAGCAACGACTTGCCACCCAAGGTGCTGAATGAACACTCGTTGTGCGCAGAGCCAAGACTTCTGAACCGCAAGGGCCATTGTTGCTTTGCAGGGCTGCATCTCTTGCTTATGCGCTTCTTGCACCTAGTTTGTCCCGTCATGCTCTTGCGAGCGGAATCCTAAGTCTAAACGGATCTCGCCCTGAGATCTTCAAGACCCCTTCCCCCAGTGTTATCCCATAGCTCTCTCTGATCTGCCTCGCGTTCAGTCCCAAAGAGATATTCATGTCCTTAATGTCCTTTCCTGAACTCAACTGCATTTCAATCTTGATGTGTGTGTTTGCCTGGACAGAAGGTGTCAATTCAGAGGGCTGCTGATCAGCAAGGACTATCCCGATGCCAAAGGTTCTGGTTTCGGCCAGTATCTCATCAACATACGGCCGCTCGTCCTTCAACCGAAACTTCTTTCGAATATCAAATACATGCTTGGCCTCATCACTGAAGAGGAGATTAGTAAGGCTGGGTTGTGGCCCTCGGGAAACCCAATACTCGTAAAGAGCGGCCATGATGAGCTCACACACAAGCGCGATCGTTTGAGGCTTCATCCCTCTGAATTCAAACACAACACTCTCTTTAACAAGGTCAGCTATCGAAAAACCTGAAGAGCAGTCGAAGATACAGCCCTCGAATTTCAGCATGTCCGAAAGCCTGTTCAGGATTCTGTCCTTGTACTGAACAGATGGGGTATTAGGTCTTACGGCGCGTATCTTGACAGCCTCTTCCAGTTCAAATAGGGATGGCCACGTATTTTGAGGGTTCTCATCGACTCCGTAGGCCTTGTACAGGTCAAACAAGACATCACCCAGAAAGGCCTGTGAGGCGAGCCATATCCCTTGTGAATGGCCGAAGATCCTCTGGAAGAGCTTCGCATTCAGCACGTAATCTTTCTGCTCCAAGAAAAGAGCTTCGCATTCAGCACGTAATCTTTCTGCTCCAAGAAGTTCAGCGGGTTGAGCTTCAGATCCCTCCATGTGATTACTGGTAGTCCCACATCCCTATACTCATTCTTGAAATCGAAAACCCATACTGTAATTCCTTTCTCAACGGCCTGACTGATTAGCACTTTCATCAGGTTGGTCTTGCCTGACCCTGTCTCCCCTGTGATGAGCATGTTTCTCATGAGCAGGTCGGGCTTTAGGTACACTGGATGCCCGTTGGAATCCGTGCCAATGAATAGGCCATTAGGATTCGGAATCCGTGCCAATGAATAGGCCATTAGGATTCGCTGTGGCGAGATCGCTCAGATCTCTCCTCGAAAACGGGTCAAAAGTGTACTCCTGCGCTCTTTGAGCCAGCAATTCCTCAACGAGTTCCGCAGTATCGTTGTCCCAATCAATACTTAGGAGGGAGATCCATCTCTGGATCTCTTCATCTTTCAAAAGGTTGGCCTCCTCAGCCAGCCTTACAAGTTTATTCAACCGGTCGATATTCATAATCGCACCTCAAGACTTCTCTCGATTCACTTCTTAACAATTCACCTCTTGGTTAACCTTCGGGCCCAATCAAAAGCTTTCATGGGTTGGCCAGTAGGCTTGAATGATTGGCCT
>JALGWB010000012.1 GCA_025774405.1 bacterium | reverse complement strand
ATGGCACTGAATGTATCACCACTTTCGGAGTCCTCGTGACCGTTAACTTCAACTGTCAGATTGTCAATCTGGTAGTTGAGCTCAATCGACAGTCCAACCTGCCTCGAGAACATGTATATAAACCCACCACCGAAAGCGAATGAGAAGCCAGAGGCTGTGAAATCTGACGAGTCGAAGTCTATTGAATGTCTTGTATAAAGCAGGGCCAGATCGACAAAGGGGTAGACAGCCCCGGTAACCTGCGTTCTCCCTCCCTGCCTGAAGAAGTAGGCAAGACGTGGTCCGAGACCGAAGCTCATCGAGGTGATTTCATCTGATGATGAGCGCTGGAGAGCCAGTGTACCACCGAAGCTAAAACGATCAGAAACGAAAACACCCAGGTACGGGTTCAACCGAAGTGTGGACACCCTTTTGTTGTTCACCTCGTAAAGGTCACCACCGCTACTTGAAAGAAGGAATTGGCCGCCAATCATCTTGCTTCCCCTGCTGACTGGATCGGTTGCGGCAGCGGGCGGATTAGCAGCAATTAGAATCAACGAAGCCAGAACTGCCAAAAGCAATATAAACCGCATGGTTCCCCTCCTTTCGATGAGATGCGACAAGCCTTCTCGCTCCGTAAGTCCACCACGTAACTGCTGGAACACGCGGCAGCCTGGTGACGAGCAATGCACGACTGCAAGCAGCTTAAGCCGAAGTCAGCGATAGCGTCAAGCAAAATCACAGCAGTAAGACCGGTAGGCTATGAGCCCCCTGTGTAGGGGTCTCAAGGTTGCTGGAGCTGCTTCTCGGCGGTGGACTTGGGAGCAATCGCTCCTTTTCTGTCCTTCTGCCAGAAGAGTCCTGGCTGGTGTAGATCCATGATTTCACGGAGCATCCAGTACTCAAGCTCTGCTATCGAGCGCTTCCTTGGATCCGGGACTTCACCTGTGTGCCCCATCACCTCCTCGGTGAAAAGGTAGAAATCAGAAAAAATGAAGGCTCGCCCCTTGCCAATCCTCACCTCGGTTAATATCACACGACCATCAGAAAGGCGAAGAAGCGGAATTCCGCCCTGAAGTCCAATGGGACGCGCCGATAGGACTATCATATCCCCATCAGGGCTTATGATATATGCGGGAGTTTGATCAGATTCGGCGCTTGTATCCTCATGTTGCACTTGTTGTGGTTGCTCCACCGGTTTGGCGGGTTCAAGTGGCCAGTCGTCCAGAATCGCCTGCACTGGCGGTTTTCGCTGAGGACCTCGGTATTCTCCATCTCGTTGAGGCGCCTTGTCTTGCTCTGTTTCTTCGGGCTCTTCCAGTCTGAGTCCCAGCGATCCCAGAAGTTGTGCGGGTGCCCATTCCTGATTGATGGGATCGAGAATGATGAGCAATCGCCCACCAGCAGCCAGGTAAGTGATTATCGCATCCAGCTCATCTTGAGAAAAAGGCTCAGTGGGATTACCTATGACAACCAGGTCACCCTTTCTGAGAGCTTCTTCCAGCTCGGGCTCGTAGCTCGGGAAGAAACCGAGCCGTTGTGTCCAGACATAGAACGTGTGGAGGCTGATCTCAGGCGTCCTTGTCAGCCCTTTTGTTGGAAGCGTAAACGATGAATGCTCACCCTCAAAGGCTACATGAACATAGTCTCTGCGCGGTTGAGGCAGTGGATAGCATTGCCGTACATATCCATCGTAGACCGAAGCTGCCAGTGCGACCCCCAGGATACCTCCGCACAGGGCGATTGCCAGCTTCGCGGATCGATCCCAGGACCTTACAACAACCACTGCAATCAAGACCAGGCCTAAACCAAAGGTGAACAGAATTTTATTCAGCCACGCAAATCTATTTGTGTGATTCAACCATTCTACTGTCGCAAGTGCCAGTTCCGGCTTTCCTGGGATGAACATGAAGAAATTGGAGAAGCAGGTGCTATCGGTATAGAGTGCCACTCTGCCCTTACCATATTTGATTCCACCCTGCTGGAGAAACAGTCCAAAGTTATAGTTCTGCTCGTCCTTCTCAGGGAAGAACCCCATCTTGGAGTAGTCGAGCTTCATGGCTTTGAGTGCATAGCCAATGATCATGTTTTCGGAAAAGAGAGGCGCTTCCATGGTGCAGGAGGTGGCGAAGAGGTATGTTGGCAGGAAGGCAACAGTAGGATGCCGAAATATCGGTGGGGCTTGAAAAATGCTAAGAGCCATGGTCATCAGATCATATGTGGAATCGTAACGGAACCGCAGCCCGAATCGACTTGCGAGCTGATTAAGGTGCGTGCTGATTCCGAAAACATTGGTGTGATCTCCGTGGAGCCATAGCCCTCCCCCACGCTTAACAAATTCCACAAGCGCATCTATCTCTCGCTGACTGTAAGGACTTGTCGGGGTCTTGAGGATCACAACATCATATTTCGAGAGGAGATCCGGTAGCAGTGAATCAGTACCCACATCCACGGTGTAAAAGTGGTCAAGATAATCAGCAAGACAGTAGTAATTGTAGCCCGACTTTCTGCCATACCATTCGGTGTCATATTTGCGAGTCGTCCATTCCCAGTCGGAATGGAGTTCGTCTATGAGAAGCCTGCCTTGCTTCCGTGTGCCAGGGTCGTGGTAAGCCAGAAGTCCAACCACGCATATGACAGCTGCAGCGATCAGTCCAAGGGCACCGAAAGTCCTTCTGTAACCAATCCAGCTCAGCCGAATGGATGCCTTCGGGAAAGTTGCTCCGCTGTACTCCCAGGCTATGAGCAGAACGATCAAGGGGGCGTAGCTTAATGCTGTTGGCAATGGCAGCCAGAAGATAGTGAGTGTCTTGAATTTGACAACGAGGAAAATCATGAGCAAATATCGAAAGACTGAATAGCCAACAACAATCCCAATGAAGCTTGCAATCGATCTCAGCGAACGCCGGGAGGCAATCAGCAAAACCACTCCGGCGATCGTGATCAAGCTTGCCGGGATGAAACCCAGTGACTCAAGGCGCACCGGGAAGCTATAGACATCATAAACCTGATGGATGACAATGCAGTGCTCACTAAATGCCACTGTTGGATCAAATAGCTTTGCCAGCCAGTAGAGTAGGGGGGTCAGAGCCGGAATCTCGTGGACTCTTGATGCGAAAATGTATAGCACAGGCAAGATCGCTGCTTGAAATAATAGCACCGTAGCGGTCAATCCAAATGGCAAGCCGACCCACGATAGGCTTTCTGAAAAACCCGAAGTCGCCAGCAGAACCACGGTCAGAATTAGAAGCACAACAGGCACGCTGTATGGAAAGGGCAAGAGCCAGAGGCCCACTGCCAGAGGGGCAAGCAGCAGAAGCCACCGCAAGTTGAAGCCTGTAACACGCGCCTTCCGAAGCCCGATGCCCGCTGACAGTACTGCCAGAGCGATGAACCAGACCCAGTCATCCTGTGCCCTCATGAAGATGGGAATCGCACGCAGCCAGAAGAGTGTGGAGAAGAATGCAGTTAGCCATAACCATCTCATCGATGAAATGCTCCTGCCTTGAGGCTGTCAAAAAATGCCTTCAAGAACATAATGTTCCCGAGGTAGTACTCTTCCTTCCCTTCGAGATTGCTATTCAGGAAGAAGCGAGAATCACCAATCAGGAGCGCCCCTCCCCTGCCTCTTGGGGCATAGGCGATGACAGGATAATCCAAGCCAGGGTAATAGCATATTGGTATAGTCCCAGGCGCTGAAACCTTTATGGGCCAGGCTTCAGCAAGCCGTACTGTCTGATCCCAGACGCGTGTTTCAAAATACGCCAGCGGCACCGGCAGGATTTCAGTGCTGAAGAGTGAGAGCAAGGCTCGTGATCTGTCCCTTTCCTCATAACCAGTGCTCAGGATGAGTGTACCACCATCCTTCATGAAATTACTGATTGTCTGGCATTCCTGTGGGCTAAAATCCTTCGCAGGTGCAATCACAATCAAAACGTCGCTGTCCTCGACGAGTGATTCTGAGAAATCTCGCATGAGCATGGGCGAGTATCCATTTCGTGCGAGATTGAGTTCGAGCCCTCCGATGCAGTTATCATACCATGATAGCTGATCAAAACGTTCAGCATGGGATACGTCAACCAATGCCTTGGGTTGTTCGATCCTCGGGAGTGGAGGTGGTGCAGCAAGCGTGTGGATCAGCTGGGCTGCTATGACAAACCCCAGGGACAGAAATCCCCACCCATGGAAACCATGAGACAGGAAGGGTCGAAGGGAAAATATCAACAGGGCGGCCACGAATATGGCGATTCCTCTATAAGGCCGTGCGGAAAAGCGTGGTTTCCCGGTTAGCCATTGAAAGACACGCTGAGCGAACTTCCATGAGGTTGTGAGTGCACCATTCTGGAAGGGTGATGTATCACCGAAAACGAGCACCTTCCCCTTACCATATGACGCTTCGGCAACGAGGTAAACATTGGCAAGTCGTTCACCTAAATTGTAACGCCTGTCACCAAGGAATGATCTATCGATCTTTGCTGCATCTCCAATATCCGAATAGGCGTACTTGCCGATGATAATAGGCCTTGCTGGTGGGGCAATAGCAAGGGAAGCACCAATCCAAATCTGAATATCCTCAGCTACAATAACATCCCGGTTTATAGGATGAGGCATAAGCTCAAGCGCATCTCGCCACCCCTGTGACCAGAATGTTGCCGAATCGAATTCGAACTCGATGTTGAATGGACGCAAGAGGTCATTGAACGGAAGTCGTATTCCCTTAACACCGGTATGATCTCCGAGGACAAGCAGGCTTCCTCCACGGTTCACAAATCGCCAGATCGCTTGTTTGACCTCGGGTTCCAGGAACTCCATGAGGTTGATGATGACCAGGACACTTGCGTCTGAAAGAATCGCCGAATTGAGTGGCCCCGGTTCTTTTGTGACTTCATAGCCCTGTGCCTCAAGCCATTGTGGCAAGCGGCCGAACATACCGCCCGAGCGATGTCCGTAATAGCCAAATACAGGTACCCGCCAGTCGAGATAGCCTTTATCGAGGAGAATTATCTTGCCACGACCCGCTTCATTGGGAGCAGTGAATGTAAACGCAATTCCCAGGCATAGACCCGCAAGCACAGCTACGATCGTGGCCACCTTTGCTCGTACCTTTCGACTCAGGTGATGTCTGCCCTGTGGCCGGGCAAGGGGTGATTTACGCCGATACCATGCGACGGGCAAGGTAGCGGCGACGAGATAGATGATCTGAGGGTTGAAAAGCAGAAAATCAAGATCACCTGCCCACCGCTGAACAATCATTGCAAGTGGGGTGAGAAATATCTGAACAATGCCAGCCGTGACGATCACAAAGAACAGAAACCTCAAGAGATCCCATATCCTGTTGGTTGCTAGGAGAAAGCGACTTATGCCCCAGCAAGCGAAGAAAGCGACCACATGGAAGCCGGACGCTGTTGAGCTGAACACATAGTCCTGGCCGATTAATTTGCCCACAAAGCCGGAAAACCTTATAGCTGCAGCGTCCACGACCCACCAGAGATGGGGTATCCAGCGCAGACCAGCCCACAGAAACATGAATATGGTCACGGTGGGGATCAGTAGCCCCATTTCCCTTCTGCGCTCACCATCCTCGAGCACGAGGTAGAGAGCAGCTGGTATGGCCATGAATGTCAGAAATAGCCACAGTGAACCTGCTCGAGCAAACACTATAGCAAGGGCGAATAATGATATCGTGCCGGCCAGGCGTGGGATGGCAACGGGATATCGACGTGGTCTATTCAAGACTATGAACCCTGAGGTTAGCAGGAAGGAGACGAGGCTATTGATACCGGAGGTCAGGAAGCCCATCTCCCCAAGGGCAAAGAGAATTGCAGACGCAAAGATCGCTATTGTCAGAGGTCCCATTCAGGGTTCTCGCACGGGATGGCTTCGGTCTGTGTTATCACTTCCTGAGTAGATGATAAAATGCCAGGGCGAAGCTTCGGATGCTACCATACCATACGTTCAGATCAAGCAATATCCAGCTCTCCGGTCAAGAGGCTCAATCTCAATATGGCACCCAGCTTCACACTTGGCCACCTATGGGCTGGAGATAGGCAGAGCCCCCTGAGGGAAACTCTGCCCATCCAGCAATATGTTGAACCAGAGATGGTCTCTACCGCCAGAACAGTAGCTTTGTCCTCCCCCAGGTAGTACGCTCCGTTGCGCTCGGGGCACCGCCACACTCTGGCCAACCTGCGCAGGTTTGGGCATAGCCGCAGGTTAGACTGCCATCACATGTGTACCACCCTTGATAAGTCCACTCAATGCAGTCAGGGTTGGCAAAGTCACATGTTTCCCATGATCCATCGCAGGTCATCTGGGGCTGTTCACATGTTGAGAACCAGCAAGTCCAGCATCCGTTACAGGTTGCCTCTCCGTGGCAAGTATAGTATGAGTCACAGGTGTAGAACCTCTCACAAGTATACTTGTCATCACATGTGGCTGTACCCTCACAGGTTGGGGATCCGTCGTATGTATACTCTAAACATTCAGGACGGGTACAGGTGAGTTCGCCAAACATGGTCTCCTGAGCAGGAGCTGCTTGTGCTTCACCAACAGTTACCGCTGTGATCTTCTGCGGTACCCCCTCCAGACGGGCGATAGCTTCATCGAGCATCGCTCCGAAAGCAGGCGAAGTGTTGTGCGAATCTACTTGAGACCCGCTGCCAAAGAACATAGCCAGCGTCACAAGCACGGCTATAGTACACCCCACCGCAATAGCTTTTCTCATTGAAAGTCACCCCCTTTAGAGCGAATTCTTGATGCAGACACCTACGACAAAGGCTATCCCCTGTCTCGCTCCAGGCAGGCAGAAGCCTAAGCCAAAGCTGCATCTGGTTCGGATTGTATCACCGATGTTCCAGGAAAGCAAGAGAAATTTGTTAGGGGGATCTCGGGGTGGATTTGGTGATGCCGGTTTGAGACTATGACATAGCCAGGATCCATTGATTCACTGAATAAGGGGGACGAGACCACTGAGTTATTGTCGCCCCAACCCCGATGAATAAGCCATTTCTGCGCCTTGGGTCACTTACTGCCCATCTGTGACAACACGGTTCCCGCAACAAGCTTGACATCGGGCAAAGGTCATGCTAATAACTTACGAGGTTATCGCCTTTTTTTATATTTCGCTTGGTGAGGCTGGGGATTGTTGCCAGGAGGATCCCATGGTTAAAAAGGTCATACATGACATAAAAGCAACTGAGGCTCAAGCAGCCAGGATAATTGACGATGCACGCAAGCAAAAGGCCGAGATAATTGCAAAGGCGAGGGAAGATGCTCGCAAGTTGCTTGAACAAACTCGCCAGGAAGGTAACCAGACAGTCAAACAAGCGCTTGCAGCAGCCGAAGATGAATCGAAACAGCGAACCGAAGAGATCGACAGGCGTGAGCAGCAAGATCTTGAGGCAATAAGAAAGCAGGCTTCGGCTGGTATCGAAAGGGCTGTGCAGGTCGTAATAGAGAAGGTGCTTGGCTGATATGGCACTGATGAAAATGCAGAAGGTAGCTATTTTCTTTCCTCGATCTGACCGTGATCGCCTGCTTTCGCTCCTCCAGGACGAGGGCAGGGTTGAAATGCTTGACCTGAAGGAGAGTTCGGTTGCTGAGGACGTTGAGGTGAGTGAGGTCACTTCAGTTGAGGCTGATCGTATTGCCAGCGATGTGAAGCGGGCAATTGAGGACTTGCATGAGTTTGAGGAAAAGGGTGGAATCCTCGGTGGCTTCGGTGGTGGCAGAGTTATCGTAACCAAAGATGAGTTTGAAAATATCGTTCGGGATTTTGACTTTGAGAGTGTGCTCAAGGAGATCGAGGAACTCGAATCGAGGCGAACTGAGCTGCGCACCAGGTTGACCCACCTCGAAAGTTTTATTGCCCGTCTTGAACCCTGGCTGAATCTCGATGTTCCACTTGAAGAAATTGCATCAACTGAGAATGTAGCTGTGGTCATGGGTTCTCTGACGGGACGGAGTCCTCAAGCGCTTGCAAAAGCTCTGGCAGAGGTCAGCGGGACCTATGTAATGGAGGTTGTGAGCCAGCAGGAGCGCCAGGCACACCTTATTCTCTGGTATCACAGGGTTGAGGCGGAAGTGGTTGAAGAGGTCCTTCGCCGAAATGATTTTGAAGCGGAGACCTTTGAGGATCTAAAAGGTCTTCCAGGAGAACTGACTGCTGAAGCCAACAGGGAGATTGCCGGGATCAATTCTGAACTTGAGAAGCTGAGAGCCAGGGGTGCAGAACTTGTGCGACACAAGCCCAGGCTCATGATCGTCCATGATTACTTCGATCAGGAGGCTCATAAGGCTCATGCTCAGGCGCTTGTTGGAACGACAGAGCGAGTTGGTGTTATCCAGGGCTGGGTGAGGCGCCACGAGTTTGACCAGCTTGTTAAGGAAGTTACCTCAGCGATAGATTCGGCTGAGGTTCTCAAGATTGAACCTGAGCCAGGGGAGTCGCCACCCATAGAGTTGAAGAATCGTTGGATCATCAAGCCCTTTGAGGTCATCACAGAACTGTATGGTATGCCTCACGCTCGTGAGGTTGATCCAACGCCACTTGCTGCCCCATTTTTCGCTCTATTCTTTGGTTTCTGCCTGACCGATGCAGGCTACGGCATTGTGCTTATCATCCTATCATTGCTTCTAATGAAGTATCTGAGAACCGGACACAAGCTGCTGTGGCTTATCTTTGCAGGTGGACTCACAACAATCTTTATGGGTGCAATAACTGGTGGCTGGTTTGGACTTACTGAGGAGACCATCCCACCATGGCTCGGTTTTGTTGCAACGCTGCGCAGGACGCTCATGCAATTTGATCCTCTCAAAAACCCCATGCTCATGTTTGGGATAGCGCTTGCACTCGGCTTTATTCAGGTGACCTTCGGACTCATCATCGAGATGATTGAAAATTTCAGAGCTCGTGACGCGCTTGCGGCGGTCTTTGATCAGATCAGCTGGATCGTGCTTCTCTGGTCAGCAGTGCTTTTTGGTGCCGCCAAGATTGGAGCTATAGAGCAAACCCATATTTCGGTTTTCAAATGGGCTGCGATTGGGGCCGCTATTGCTATCATCGGTTTCAGTCATAGGGTTGGCAAGAATCCTGTTGTGAGACTGGGATGGGGGCTCTACAATCTCTATGGCATAACAGGGTATCTGGGTGATGTACTCTCCTATGCAAGGTTGCTTGCTCTGGGACTTGCAACCGGTGGGATAGCGATGGTGATCAATGCCGTCGCCCTCATGGCAAAGGGGATACCAGGAGTCGGCTATGCAGCTATGATCCTGGTGCTTGCCGGTGGACACACATTGAATATCGCAGTCAATGCTCTCGGTGGTTTCGTACACTCTGCACGTTTGCAATACGTTGAGTTCTATCCAAAATTCTTCGAAGGGGGTGGAAAGCGTTTCAAACCATTCGCCAGGGAACTGAAATACACGCACTTGGTCGAGAAAGCGAGTTAGACAGGCAGTTCTTGGTCAGACAGGAAGGAGTGGCTAAATGGATCCAATAGGACTCGCAATTGCAATTTTCGGTGCTGCAATTTCTGCGTTCCTTGCAGGAACAGGCTCGGCTGTCGGTATTGCCACAGCTGCTCAGACCGCTGACGGGGTCTTGAGTGAGGATCCCGAGAAGTTTGGAAAATTACTCATCCTTGTTGCTCTTCCTGGGACACAAGGAATCTATGGGTTGCTTGGCACTTTCCTTGTGATTCAGAAGCTGGGGCTTGTTGGTGGCGCCAGTGTGGGGCTCAATCTCTGGCAGGGTTTCCAGATCTTCTTTGCAAGCCTGCCAGTCGCTATTGCTGGGCTGTTCTCGGCACTTCACCAGGGCAAAACGTGTGCTGCAGGGGTTGAACTGACAGCCAAGCGGCCTGATGAAATGATGAAGGGTGTCATCTACGCGGCAATGGTTGAAACCTATGCTATTTTCGGACTGGTCGCAACGATTCTATTACTCAACGGTATTAAGCTTGGCTAAGCCACAGGGAGCCGGACCGAAATGGAGCAAGGCAAACTCGATAAACTCAAAAGTAAGATTATCGCTGATGCCGAGGATGAAGCAAGCAAGATAGTCGAGGGGGCAAAGGCTGAGGCTGGGCGGATCCTCGATGAAGCGAGGGCAGAGGCAAGTAAGATCCGACAGGCGTTCGATGCCAAGGCTAAGGAAGAAGCTGCCGAGCATGTGCGGAGGCGGGTTAGCCTTCGGGAGCTCGAAGCTCGGAAGGCAATCCTTGCAGAGAAGGGCAGGGCAATTGATGAGGTTTTCGATCGCGCGCTTGAAACCTTGAGGCGCAGGGATCGGGAAGGTGGTTACGGCATAACCCGGAGGCTTCTGCTTTTGGCCGTTGAGACTGGAGATGAAGAAGTCATCATTGATGCTGAGGATCGTAAAGCATTGCCACCGGACTATCTTGAGAAGCTAAATGAAGAGCTCAGGCAGCAGGGCAAACGTGGTGAGCTTAAGTTCTCGGAAGCCAATCGCAGCATCAAAGGTGGTTTTATTCTCAAACGTGGTCGCTCAGAGAGCAACTCTACTTTCGATACGCTGCTGAGCATGGTGCGTGATGACCTCGAAACCGAGATATCGCAGATTCTGTTTGGTGGGAGAGAGGCATGAAATATCTTCAAGCACACAGGGTATCAAGTCACGATAAGCGCTATGCTTACGCCAGCGGTCGTATAAGAGCGCTCGAGATGCGACTCCTGGGCAGGCAGCGACTTGAGCGGATTGCTGAGGCAAGGGATCTTGGCGAGGCATTGAGGCTGCTTTCGGATACCGACTATGCTGTGCATTTCGATGAGATCGAGGATATTGGCTACCTTGGTTGTCTGGACAATGAGCTGAGGCGAGTGCTTGATCTGATCGATGACCTGAGCCTCGATCCCGACGTGACTGATATACTTCGGCTCAAGTATGATTTTCATAATCTTAAGGTTGCGGTAAGAGAGAAGGTTTCCGGGCGTGATCTGAAACACCTTTACTTTGATTATGCTCGCTACTCACCTGATGTTTTGAAGGCAGCAATGATAGCAGAGACACTCGATGATTTGCCTGATTGCCTGATTGACCCAGCAAGCGTAGCACTTGAGATGGTTTCAAAGTCACTCGATCCATCGCAGGGGGATATAGTGATAGATAGATCGATGTTCGCTGTCTTCCTTGAGCGAGCGAGAAACTATGGCTCTATCTATCTGGAAGCACTTGTAAGGACATGGATAGATCTTGCCAACATTCGGAGTTTCATGCGTGGTAGGTATCTCGGCATTGAAGCCCGCAGCCTCCCCGATCTTCTGATCCCGGATGGCTTTGTCAGGATATCAGACCTATGTGAGACCTTCTTGTTACCTCTCGACGAGGTTCGTCAGGGCTTCCAGTTCAGCCCTTACAGGGGCATCATAGAAATTGGGGGTGAAGCGATAGAAAGGGATGGAGTTTTCGTTGACCTCGAGAGGGAAATAGATAACTACCTGATTTCATTCCTGCGACTCACTCACTATTTTACATTCGGAGTAGAGCTAATCATCGCCTATGGATTACTAAAGGAGAATGAGATCAAGATGCTACGACTCATCCTTGCTGCCAAGGAACGTGGAATTGAAGCTGAAACTTTGAAGGGACGGATCGCTAATGTTGAATAAGCGGCTGGCAGTTGTGGGGGAGAAGGCAACCGTTGTCGCTTTCGAAGGCCTGGGTGTGGCAGCCTTCCCTGTCGAATCAGCTGAGGAAGCTCGCAAAATTGTCTCGAGATTGATTCGCAGGAAGGAGCACGCGGTGATCTTTGTGACTGAAGACATTGGAAAAGCAGTTGAGGATATTATTGCTGAGTCCACGAAGGAATATGAACCGAGTGTGGTACTTGTTCCATCGAGTTCAGGCTCACAGAAGATAGGGCTCAGGAAGCTTTCCCAGGTGCTTAAGCGCGCACTTGGAACAGACATCCTGAAGGTTGAATGATCCAAAGGGGGGTTCGCTCAAGTGGCTGAAGACCTCAAACCTGGAAGAATCGTAAAAGTTGCAGGTCCGCTTGTCGTCGCTGAAGGCATGGAAGGAAGCAGGATGTACGATGTGGTCAGGGTAAGCGATAAGCGGCTCATAGGGGAGATAATAGAGCTTCGTGAGGATCTTGCTTCCATTCAGGTCTATGAGGAAACGGGTGGGATTGGCGCTGGCGAACCGGTTTATCCGACGGGCTCACCGCTTTCAGTGGAATTAGGTCCGGGACTCATTGAGTCAATCTATGACGGCATCCAGCGTCCGCTTGATGTTATCAGAGCTATGGTTGGCGACTATATCACTCGAGGGATTGACATCCCTGCCCTCGATCGAGAAAAGCGATGGCACTTTGTACCGACGGTTGAGCCCGGGAATGAGGTCGAGGCTGGGGATGTTATAGGGACAGTTGAGGAGAGCATCCTGGTTCTCCACAGGATAATGGTACCACCTGGGATGAAAGGCAAGATTATCGAGATAGCCGAAGGCGACTATACTGTTCAGGATGTAATCGCCAAGGTTGAAACGTCCGATGGGGTGCGTGATCTGACTCTTGTTCAACGCTGGCCAGTCCGCATGGGGCGACCCTATAAGGAAAAGCTTCCGCCGGAGATTCCACTTTCAACAGGTCAACGCGTGATCGATGCTCTCTTCCCCGTCGGTAAAGGGGGTACGGCCTGTGTTCCTGGACCTTTTGGCTCGGGAAAGACAGTTATCCAGCATCAGCTCGCCAAATGGGCAGATGCTGAGATAATCGTCTATATTGGCTGTGGCGAGCGTGGCAATGAGATGACGGACGTTTTGCTGGAGTTTCCTGAGCTTAAAGATCCGAGAAGTGGTGAACCTTTGATGAAACGTACCGTCCTGATTGCCAACACCTCCAACATGCCAGTCGCTGCTCGCGAGGCTTCGGTCTATACGGGGATAACAATCGCTGAATATTTCCGTGATATGGGCTACAGTGTTGCAGTCATGGCGGATTCGACATCGCGTTGGGCCGAGGCAATGCGTGAGATCTCCGGTCGGCTCGAAGAGATGCCAGGGGAGGAAGGCTATCCAGCCTACCTCAGTGCTCGAGTTGCGGAATTCTATGAAAGAGCTGGTAGGGTGAAGTGCCTCGGTAGTGATGACAGAGAAGGGGCCTTATCGGTGATTGGTGCTGTCTCACCTCCGGGTGGTGACCTTTCAGATCCGGTTGTTCAGGCAACTCTCCGAGTTGTCAAGGTCTTCTGGAGTCTTGAGGATCATCTTGCTTATAAGCGTCACTTCCCTGCAATTAGCTGGCTCAACAGCTACTCTCTTTATTATGACAACCTTGATCCATGGCTAACCGAAAATGTTGCGCCCGATTGGGTCGAATTGAGAAGTGAAGCCATGCGTATCCTGCAGGAGGAAGCAGAGCTTGCTGAGATCGTAAGGCTGGTCGGCGTTGAGGCCCTGTCAGCAAAAGATCGTTTGACACTTGAAGTCGCAAGGTCGATTCGTGAGGACTTCTTGCATCAGAATGCCTTCCACGAGGTCGATACTTACACTTCACTTCTTAAGCAATATGAGATGTTGAAAATTGTGCTCTACTTTGGGCAGGCAGCACAGGAGGCCCTTGAGCGCGATGTCCCAATATCTGAGATTGAAAAGATGGCGGTGCGTGAGCGCATCGCGAGAGCCAAGTATGAACCAGAAGATAGATTGGATAGCGTTCGTGCTATCAAGGAAGAGATCGATAAGGAGATGGAAGCCTTGATTGCCGCCACCGTTGAGTAGCGAGGGGAGAGGCGATGCTTAAAGAATACTTAACAATAAGACACATCACAGGTCCTCTGGTGCTCGTCGAGGAGATTGAAGGAGCCAAATATGAGGAGATTGTCGAGGTTGAGTTACCCACTGGCGAGGTCAGAAGGGGCAGAGTGCTGGAGATTGACCGTGACAAAGCTCTCATCCAGCTTTTCGAGGGGACAACAGGTGTTGACGTTTTCAAAAGCAAGGTAAGGTTTCTGGGCAGAGGCATTGAGATTGGACTCTCCACAGACATGCTGGGGCGGGTGTTTGACGGTCTTGGACGACCGATTGATGATGGCCCCAAGATAATCCCGGAAGTGAGACGCGACATAAGTGGGAGTCCTTACAATCCTACGGCGCGCGATTACCCCAGTGAGTTTATTCAGACAGGCATTTCAGCAATCGATGGGCTCAATACACTGGTCAGGGGGCAGAAGCTTCCGATCTTCTCCGGTTCGGGATTGCCTCATAATCGGCTCGCCGCTCAAATCGCACGCCAGGCAAAAGTACTTGGTAAAGAGGAGACCTTTGCGGTTGTCTTTGGCGCGATGGGCATAACATTTGAGGAAGCCCACTTCTTCATTGCGGATATGCGCAAGACGGGTGCTATCGATCGGGCTGTATTGTTCATGAACCTCGCTGATGATCCAGCAATTGAACGAATTGCCACGCCAAGGCTGGCATTAACGACAGCTGAATATCTTGCATTCGACAAAGACATGCATGTGCTTGTCATCCTGAGTGATATGACCAACTATTGCGAGGCCTTGCGTGAGATTTCAGCGGCAAGAAAGGAAATTCCAGGAAGAAGAGGCTATCCTGGCTATCTCTACACTGACCTGGCAACTATCTATGAGCGAGCAGGCAGACTCAAGAAAAAGAAGGGATCCATCACGCTTATTCCTATCCTTACCATGCCCGAGGATGATAAGACGCATCCGATTCCGGATCTCACAGGATACATCACGGAGGGGCAGATCTTCCTCTCGAGGGGATTACACAAGAAGAAGGTTTCGCCGCCAATAGATGTCTTGCCGTCGCTCTCGCGGCTCAAAGACAAGGGCATCGGTGCTGGCAAGACACGTGAGGACCACTCAGACATCTTCAATCAGCTCTTTGCTGCCTATGCCAGAGGCAAGGAAGCCGAAGAGCTCGCCGTCATTCTCGGTGAGGCTGCCCTCAGCGAGATGGATAAGCAATACCTCAAGTTCGCACACACATTCGAAGAACGTTATGTATCCCAGGGCGAATATGAGGATAGGTCATTCGAGCAAACCCTCGATCTCGGTTGGGAGCTACTTTCGGTATTCCCGACGGTCGAGCTCAAGCGAATTCGGCAGGAATGGATTGATAAGTACCTACCAAGGTTTAAGAAAGATGTAAGGGAGGAAGCCGAGGCAGAGGCGAAGGTATGAAACTGGATGTCAATCCAACGAGGATGGAACTCTTGAGACTGCGCAAGCGGCTGGCCCTTGCGCGTCGTGGGCATAAGCTGTTGAAGGACAAGCAGGATGAGCTCATGAAGCGCTTCATGGCGCTTGTCTATCAGATCAAGGATCTGCGATTGGGTGTCGAGCGTGAACTTGAGCAAGCCTGGAAACGGTTCCTGGTTGCAAGGTCGGTGGGTGGTGCTGAAATCGTCGAGGCAGCTGTAAGTATGCCAACCCGGAGGACATCCGTCGAGGTGCGGAAGCGGCAGATAATGAATGTAGCGGTCCCCGAGTTTCGACTTGCCACGGAGGGGAAACTTGCCTCCTACGGACTTGCTACAACACCTGCTGAGCTCGACACTGCCCTTGTCGCAATGGAGAAAGCCCTCGGCAGGATGGTTGAGCTGGCCTCAAAGGAGAAAGCGCTGGAGCTTATTGGAGACGAAATTGAACGCACCCGCCGTAGAGTCAATGCCCTCGAGTATGTCCTCATCCCTAGCCTTGAAGAGACTATCCGCTATATCTCAATGAAGCTGTCAGAGATGGAACGCGGCAACCTCACTCGCCTCATGCGTGTCAAAGAAATCGTCCGGGGTCGGAGCTAAAAAGGTGCACACATACATCTATTCGTATATCCATATATCATAGCTTGCTATTTCATTGACCAACCCGCACAGGTAATCTCCTGAGACCTATACTGCTGGGTCGGTGTGAGCTCACCTTCGGCAAGTGTCTGATTAGGGAGCTGGAGGATGGAAGCGAGTGCCGCTATTTGCGGAGGTGAAGCATCACTGTGGGATCGCCTGTCGGAATCCCCGGCCGGTAACATGGGTATGTGTCTCGCCTCCCCGTTTGGACGGGCTGTGGAATTGTGGATAAGTGGTTCCACATTGTGGATAACTTCGGAATTGCAGTTTTCCCAAGGAATTATCCCTATTATTGAAATGAATATGGTAGAGGTTTTCCACAACTTTTTGTCTATCCAGCAAAGGTTCCCATTGCGAAGGATGCTTTCAGGCAAGGGGGGTGGCTACAGACAGCCCTCCACATGTTGACATCAAGGAAAATACGTGGTATCATGTAAAGGTTAGCGGGAGCTGGGGCATGTGGTTAGATGGGGTTTCTTACTTCTTATAGATGGATAGTTATCGGCCTGGTTTGTGGCGCTCTCTTTGGGAGTTCTGCTCAGGCTCGTGAGATAAGACCCGTTCAGCTTGGCAGGGACGATCTCCATCGCATCTGGGGTGGCATGTTATCGTCGGATGCAAGCTGCGAGCTCGACTATTATTACCTCGTGGACGATTGTGCATATGTGACGATTGTTGAGGGTGTTGAAAATCACACCATTGGTGTTCACTTCAGAATGACTGATACTGTCCCCTGGTTAGACCCCTGCGACACCAGTCAGTGCCTTACACTCGATGAGATAGATATAGTGCTCTATTATGTGTTGCCCTCACAAGACCAGAGCATGAATGTCAAGGTTTTCGGAGCGGACGAAAACGGAGAACCCGTGGGTTCCCCACTGGGTAACCGTGACTTTGAGCCAGTCTATGTTGATACCAATCTCTTTCCCGTTTGTAAGATTGATTTCACTAACGAAGGTAGCCAGCCCGGACTGGATCTATCAGCCTGTGGTGGTAACTTCGTGGTTCTGCTTACCTGGAAGAATGATACCGGTCACCCCTATGCGGTTCTTGACAACGTGAGCTCGTGCGTTGACAGCTGTGCTACCAATCCTGTTTGCTGTCAGATGGGAAGCGAACCATACACTTATCCCCGCACCACCATCCACACGTACAACTATGGA